>CAMAFU010000153.1 GCA_945833725.1 uncultured Treponema sp. | reverse complement strand
GTACCTGAAGGTTTTAAAGCTATGGTTCCGCCTATTCTTATTCTGACTCTTGCCTGGACTTTAAAATCTATGACAGACAGTCTGGAAGCTGCTCAGTATGTTAAAGGTCTTATTGAAGGCAGTGCTGCCGGTCTTAAAATGTTCCTTCCTGCAATTATTTTTGTAATTTCAATTTTCCTTGCTTTTTCTACTGGAACTTCATGGGGAACTTTCGGAATTCTTATTCCTATATGTATTAAGGCTTTTCCGGCTGTAGACGATCCTATAAGAATTCTTGCCATTTCTGCATGTATGGCTGGTGCTGTTTGTGGCGACCACTGTTCACCAATCAGCGATACTACAATTATGGCCAGTGCCGGTGCAAAATGTAATCATGTAAATCATGTAAATACCCAGCTCCCTTATGCTATGACTGTAGCCTGCGCTTCCTTTGTAACTTATATTATTGCCGGATTAACAAGTTCTTTAGGCCTTCTGTGGAGCGGTTTAATTTCTAATGCGGTCGGTATTTCAGGTCTTCTTGCAGCTCTCTTTATAATCAGAAAAAAGGTTGGTGTTGCTGTTGAAGTTGAATTAAACTAGGCAGTTGATGTAAAGTTTTACAGAAAAAATTCTTAAAGTTTCGGGGTTTAAAAATTCTGTTTTTCAGTTTTTTTGCCCCGAAATTATTTTTGTTCGGCAGGTATTTTTGTTTATGGGCGATTCATTTTATAAAGACGGACTTTGTTTTCAGTGTCAGAAGTGTTCTTTCTGCTGCGGTCATTCTCCGGGGTTTGTTTATCTTTCTGAACGAGATTTGCTGGAACTTTGCCGGTATAAAAAAATGTCTGTCCGGGAATTTGTCCGGGTTTACTGCCGCTGGGCTGACTGGTATTACGGAACTCAGGTTCTGGCATTAAAAGAACAGAAAAATTACGACTGCATTCTTTGGGAAAACGGCTGTTCCTGCTATCCGGCACGCCCGGTTCAATGTGCTGCATGGCCTTTTTGGAGCTGGATTGTGGAGTCAAAAGAAAGTTGGGAAGAATGTGGCAAAGAATGTCCGGGAATTGGTAAAGGAAAACTTTTTACCTTTGATGAAATAGAAAAGAACCGCATTGCATACGAGGAAAATAAGCCTCTTCACCGGGAAGAAGTAGAAAAACTTATTGAACAGGAAGAAAATCTTAGCTCTGGGACAATCGTATAATTTCTTCTGCTACGGCTGTTCTTTTTTTGCCGTTGTCCATGGCCTGCTTTTCAAGGTAACGGTGGGCTTCTGGTTCTGTCATGCCTTTATTCTGCATAAGAAGCATTTTTGCCCTGTTTATAAGTCTTATTTCTTCCATTTTTTCTTTAAGTTTTATGGTCTGACTCGATAAAATTTTTACCTTGTACTGAACGGCAATGGCAATTTTTATCATGTTGTAAAAATAAAACTGGTCGAACGGGGATGTTATTGTAAGAATTCCGAATGGTTCAACTTTGTAGCTTATCTGGTCAAAATGCCTTGTCGGTGTAAGAAGAAGTATTGTGCTTGAGTATTGGGAAATGTCTACAGCAAAATCTGTGCCTTCCCCTTCTGCAAAATCGACTATGACAATATTAAATACCCTTTCGCTACATAGCCTTCGTGCTTCGTTAAAGTCTGAAACGACTGTCAGTTCAAACAAAGGCGGAATCAGTATGGAACTTATGAGAGTTGAAGTTTTTATGTCTTTTGTCACAACTATTACGCTGTGTATGTCATCAGTCATTAAAATCCTCTAAAAATAAGACTTGCTCTAAAGCAAAATTGTTAAATCAGTAAAGTTTTAATCGCCGAAACAAAATGGAAAACAGATGTGGTTTTTTACGAAATCACTTTTTTCGGCCAGTCGCTGAGCCTGTTCCCTGTTTGATGGAATTGTTTCAAATCCGGAATTTTCTGCTGTAACCCTGTCAAAAAGATTTTTTTCTGTTGGGGCAGGGGGTGTCATGTGTTTTTCGATTCCGTCAAGAGCTGCGTATATTAAAAGCGTAAAGGCTATGTAAATGTTGCAGCTGGAGTCTGGGGAGCGGAGCTGAATTTTTTCATCAGTTTTTTTAGACGGCGCCCGTATTACCGATGAACGGTTTTGTATTCCCCAGCATACATATTTTGGTGCTTTCAATTCGCCAATACGCTGATAGGAATTTTTTGAAGGATTAAGGAAGTATGTAATTTCCTGTATGTGGGAAAGAATGCCTGCCAGTACATTCGGCATTAATTCTTTTTTATTTGTGCTTATGTTTATGTGCATTCCGTTTCCCGGTTCATCTAAAAGGGGTTTAGGAGAAAAATCCGCATAAAGACCGTTTGATGCGGCCTTTGTCCGTACAACCCATTTGAATGTAGATGCCTGATCGGCTGCTGTAAGTACATCGCTGGAGCGGAAATCTATTTCGTTCTGGCCGGGACCTTCTTCGTGGTGGCTGTATTCCGGCGTAATTCCCATTTGTTCCAGTGTAAAGTCAATTTCCCGACGGATATTTTCTCCTTTGTCGTCGGGAGCTATATCCATGTAACCGGCGTTGTCAAACGGAATTTTTGTAGGTTCGCCGCTTTCATCAAGTTTAAAAAGATAAAACTCAAATTCTGTTCCAAACCGGAAATCAAGACCGTATTGTTTTTTTGCCTTTTCTACAGCCGTTTTAAGCATAAAGCGGCAGTCTTTTTCGTAGGGGCGGCCGTCCGGGTATTTTATGTCGCAGAACATTCTTACAACTTTTCCGGAACTTGGGCGCCATGGAAGTACGCATAATGTTGAGGCATCAGGGTGAAGGTAAAGGTCTGAAGAATTTGCTTCCTGAAATCCATTGACAGCGGAGGCATCAAAGGAAATTCCTTCAGTAAAGGCTCTTTCCAGTTCACCTGCCATAATTGAAACATTTTTTTGTTTTCCAGAAATATCAAAAAAAGCGAGGCGGATAAATTTAACATCCTCTTCGTTTACATACGACAAAACTTCCTGCTGTGAATAAAGCATCTGCACCTCCATTATGTGCCTTTGCATGCTGTTAAATACTTTTCAGACTGCCGGCAAAAAGGCAGCCTTTTATATTATAAAAAAATAATCCTGAATTTTTAAAGACAGGCTTTTATAAATTCTACAAAAAGCGGACCGGCATTGTTTGGTCGGCTTTTAAACTCTGGATGAAACTGAACTCCTACAAAAAAAGGATGCTCATTTTTATTTAATTCTATTGTTTCAACTATTTTTCCGTCGGGACTTGTTCCTCCGATTACCAGTCCTGCCTCTTCCATCTGCTGTCTGTAATCGTTGTTGAATTCATATCTGTGGCGGTGCCTTTCTTCTATAAGGGTTGATTTATAGGCTTTGTGCAGAATTGTACCTTCTTTTATGCGGCAGGGATATTTTCCAAGCCTCATTGTTCCTCCCATAATAACACCTTCCTGATCTTTCATTAAGTCGATTACAGTATTTTCGCATATTTCATCAAATTCCCGGCTGTTTGCATTTTTTAGGTTCAGTGTATCTCTGGCAAATTCAATTACCGCAATTTGCATGCCAAGGCATATTCCAAAGTATGGAATGCGGTTTTTTCTGGCATAACGGCAGCTTGAAATCATTCCTTCTATTCCCCGGTTTCCAAAGCCTCCCGGTAAAATTATTCCCCTGCAGTCTTTAAAAATTTCTCCGGCATTTTCATCGTTTACTGTATCTGAATCTACCCATTTGATTTTTATGTTTCTGCCTGCCACATAGGAAGCATGGTTTAAACTTTCGATTATGCTTAAATAGGAGTCGTGAAGTTTTACATATTTTCCTACAAGAGCAATCTGAATTTCTCCTTTTCTGCTGTGGATGGATTCTACCATTTTTTCCCATTCTTTCAGGTTCGGCTTTGTTCCTGTAATTCCCAGTTTTCGGCAGACAACTTCGTCCATTTTCTGTTCATGAAGCATAAGCGGCACTTCGTAAAGGGAACTAAGGGTTTTATTGTCGATTACGCAGTCTTCTTCAACATTGCAGAATGAAGAAATTTTTCTGCGGATGTCTTCCGGTACCTGTTCATCGCTTCTTGTTATGATAATGTCGGGATGAAGTCCTACGGCCATCATTTCTTTTACAGAATGTTGAGTCGGCTTCGACTTGTACTCATCGCTTCCTGAAATATACGGCACCAGACAAACATGGATAAAAAGGCAGTTTTTTCTTCCTACTTCGGCAGAAAGCTGTCGTATTGCCTCCAGAAAAGGCTGGCTTTCTATGTCGCCGATGGTGCCTCCTATTTCAACTATGGAAATGTCTGCTTCGCTTACTGAGGCATTTTTTAAAATAAAATCCTTTATTTCGTTTGTAACATGAGGAATAATCTGGACTGTCTGACCTAAGTATTCTCCCTGTCTTTCTTTGTTTAAAACATTCCAGTAAACGCGGCCGGATGTTAAATTGGAGTATCTTGTAAGGTTTTCGTCTATAAACCTTTCGTAGTGTCCTAAATCCAAGTCTGTTTCAGCTCCGTCTTCTGTTACAAAAACTTCTCCGTGCTGAAAAGGACTCATTGTGCCTGGGTCAACATTCATGTACGGATCAAGTTTCTGGGATGCGATTTTTAGCCCCCTGCTTTTTAGAAGTCTTCCAAGGCTTGCTGCGGTAATTCCTTTGCCAAGACCGGAAACTACACCTCCGGTTACGAAAATAAATTTAGTCATTTTAACTTTCCTTGCTGAAAAACAATAACCAAAAAAAAGAGGTTGCAGACACTTTTCCTAACAAAGAAAAATATCTGCAACCTCTTCGCTGCTTTCGCTGTCATATTATTAAATTCTGCAAAAGTTTTCAAGATGGAAAAAAATATTACATGGATCCGCGGGGTTATAATCCTGTGTAAAAAAATCGGGATTTTGGTCTTAAAAAAAGGCTTCCGCGCTTCGCTTGTGCAGAATT
>CAMAFU010000152.1 GCA_945833725.1 uncultured Treponema sp. | reverse complement strand
ATCGTCTGGATAAAGATACATCTGGCGTTATTATTACGGCAAGAAACCGGGATACAGAAGAATTTCTTGCACGGCAGTTTAAAGACCATAACGGCATTTCAAAAATCTATATTTGCATTTGCAAAGGTCATCCACCCCTTAAAGAAGGCGTAATAAGAACAAATTTAACAAGAGACAGCAATGACAGAAAAAAAATAAAAGTTGTTCCAGAAGGTGAAGATGGAAAACTTGCCGTTACAAAATTTAAATGTATTGGATGCTGGGGACCGTACTCCCTTATAAAAGTCAGAATTTTTACAGGAAGGACTCATCAGATTCGCGTACATTTAAAATTTATCGGCTGCCCTGTTTTAGGTGATCCAATTTATTCAAAAGTTACGAAAGGCAGTCTTTTTGAAAAAGCAACATTAATGCTTCATGCATATCGTTTAAAAATTAATATTCCAGGAAAACAGGAAACATCAGTTTTTACAGCCCCTGTACCAGTTAGATTTAAAAAAGCAATAAAACTTCTTCACGAAAAATATAAAAAATCTTTTCCGCCGGAATCTCCTTCAAAAAAGATTTTTGTTTTTAGTGCAAAAAAAGGTTACGGGCAATGGCAGAAATAAAAATTCTTCATTCACCTTGCGAAAGGGAACCATTTGTTATAGCTTACAAACCTTCAGGCCTTCCCAGTGCCCCGTTAAAAAATGACGATGACTGTGCCTTAAATAGGGTATGCAGAATTTTCCCGGAAATTTTATCCGTAAAAGGCAAAAAATCCATAGAATACGGATTAATTCACCGTATCGACAACGAAACTAAAGGGCTTCTGCTTATTGCAGCAAATCAGTTTTTTTATGACAGCCTTATTTTGCAGCAGAAAGAGGGAAAATTTAAGAAAAATTATTTTGCAGAAACTGATTATTTTCCAGAATTGAAAGTTTCAGAAGAAATTGAATTTTATGATTGTGAGGAAGGCAAAAAAGTTACCGTAACATCAAGATTCAGAACTGTAGGAGAAAAGGGCAGAATGGTAAAACCTGTTTTTTGCGACAGTTCCTTTTACGACAGAAAAAAATGCGGGCAAAAAAATTACACTACGGAAATTATTTTAAAAGACGGACGGGCTTTTTGCACAATTACAGAAGGGTTCAGGCATCAGGTAAGGACTCATCTTGCCTGTATCGGGCATCCTGTAAAAGGTGATTCTTTATATAATCCGAAAAATAAAAATCAGCCACTGGAATTTGAAGCCTGTGGACTTGAGTTTATAAATCCGGTAACAGACAAAATTTTCCGCTGTAACTTGGAAAAATAAATCTTAAAGTGCTTTTTTTTATATCCGTTACATCCGTTGTTGACCGTTTGACATAAAACTTGCATTTTTATATAATCATTAAATCGTTTAGCCCGGATGGCGGAATTGGCAGACGCGCTAGGTTCAGGTCCTAGTGAGGGTAACTTCATAGGGGTTCAAGTCCCCTTTCGGGCAGTTTTATATTTTACAGTAACCGGCGAATACTGCAATAATTGTGGCTAGCAGTCCTGCTGCAACAAAATAAATCCATTTTGGCAGTGTTTCATCTGTTTTTTCTACCGTTATTTCTTCTTTATTTTCAATTAATTTTGCCAGCTCTTTTCGTATTTTTCTGTTTTTTCCAGATGTTTTTTCCTGTTTTATTTTTTTTGAAGAAGTTTGTTTTGAATCTTTGTTAAATGCGTAGCCGCATACAGGACAGCCGTTTGAAAATTTGTCGGGAGTTCCTGTGGCAGAACACTGAGGACACCTTACAGAAGAGAAAAATCTTCCACAGTGTCTGCACATTTTTGCATTTTGAGGTACTTCTGCTCCGCAATTTTCACAAAAAAATTTTGCATTTTTTGAGACGGCCATTTTCAGCAAATCTCCAGAATATATTTTTCTCCATCAACTTCTTTTACAGCAAGTTCAACTGCATAAAACCGTCCGTCAGTTTTTAATGAACCATGAGAAATTTTTTCACCTTGCTGTAAGTCTGCGGCATAGTCTGGATAATCAGGCAGAAACGAAAACGAAATACCGTCAAAATTTGAAGTGTATCCTGTAATCATTGCATTGGTGCGGGGATTATTAAATATAACTTCGGCTTCTTTTACATTTTCTTCCATGGAAACTGGAGTTTCAAGAAGCTTACTTACACTCATAATTTCATCATCTTCATCATAATTGTCGCTGGCTTTTTCGCCGTTGTTTTTATTTTCTGTTTCTAAAAGATTTTCAGAATTTTCCTCTGCAATTTGTGGCTCATCATCTGCTTTTTCTTCCAGGACACTGAAATCGATTTCTTTTAGATTTCCGTCTTTATCAATAAGTTTGCCTGAATAAATGTCTTTTTCTTTTGCAAGAATGTCTTTTAATTCCTGAAGCCCTTCAACATTTATATTTTCAAAAATTCCCCGGATGTTAAGGACTCCGGCTTTCTGTTTTTCTTCATCGCTCATTCCGCCGTTTGCATAAAGAATGATTTTTGGTTTGTAATTTGAAGGCATATTAGTGGCAAATTGAGCCAAAGTTTTCCAGTGCCTTGGATAGTCTTTTGTACTGATTACAATAAGGTGAGGAGAAATTTCTTCAATATTGTCCAGTGCTTTTAAAAGCCACCTGTAAACAATTACATCATATCCGGCAAATTCAAGAATTTGAGAGATGTTTGTTATTGCCGGTTCATCATCAGAAACAATTATAGCTTTCATTTTATTCCGTTCCTAAATTTGTTACTGTATAATCATAAATCTGCCATATTCCATCACGCTGGCGGACTCTGTATGCATAGCGCTTTACTTCCCGGAAATTCGGGTATTTGAACCATTCCAGAACTGTTACACAACCATCTGTCTGACTGTACGAAGTGTTTTCGATGGAGAATTTTTCTGGAACAGCAACTATATCGTGATCAATTCTGTTTTGCATTAAATCTGTTTTATAGTTCTGCAGCATCCTTTCTCTTTCATCTGCACTTGCCTGATTATATCTTCTTCTCATATCTGAATTTCTAAGCATCATTTCCTGTAAATCCATATAAAGAAAGTACTGATCCCACAAAGATTTTTGCCGTGCAATGATAGTCTGTTCTACAACTTTATCCGGTGAAATTTGCTCAGGTTTTAAAATAGCCGCTGTTTTTTCCTGAACAGGAAGAACTGTAGAACCAAGTGCATAAGGAGCCGGCCGTATTTCCAGACTTAATCTGTTTGAAGATATGCCTATATATTTTGATTTATAAAGCTCAGGATAAAAAACCAGTTCCAGATAGTAAATTGAAGGCTCTTCAAAATTGATGTAATCTTTTACATTTTCTATAAAAGAGTAAGATTCTCCGCTTTCGATGGAAAGTTCTCTAAAATAAACAGTTTGATTTGTAGATCGCTTCATAATCAGGCTTGAGGCAGGTTTTAATGAAGTATTTTTTATTGTACGGGCAACAAAATCAAGACTGAACGCCCTGTCATCGGCAAGTTTAAACCTTAAAGTTTCAGTACCTGTGTTTGTTATTGTAACGCTTACAAAAACAGGGTTATCTTCGTTCATTCCAGGATAGTACATTGTTCTGTCAAAGAACCTGATGGAAACTTTTGCGTCGGAAAAGTCTGGGGTAGTTTTTGGCTGGGAATAAACATACTGTGCAAATAAAATCAAAATTGATATAATTAAAAAAGATTTGAGTTTCAAAACCTTGCTCCTTTTTATAAAACAAAAATCAGGAAATCCTTTGCCTTTGCAGGGATACTCCCTTTTATTATCGGAAAAAATCAATGAAATCATTATTATCAAATTATGTTCTGTCTATTTTATCCGGCTGGACAGACTTTCTGGAAAACATAAAAAAAATTACGGAAAATTGTGGGGAATTAAACAGTCAGAATGATGAAGAAAATATTTTTCCTGTGGAAATTTATGGTCTTGAAGGTGCGTCTGTTTCTTTTTTTGCAGGAAAATTCATTGAAAGTTCCGTTTCTGCAATCCTTCAAAAAATGCAATACGCAGGAACAGGGCGGTATTCATCATCCTTTACAGCTTCAAATACAGCAAACCTTTCTTCTTCCGGTGATTTTGTTTTTATTGTTCCCACAGAACGGGAAGCTTTGGAAATAACAGAAGATTTAAAAACTTGTTTTTCTGACCAGATTGAAATTTATACTTTGCCAGGTTTTGGTACTGTTCCATACAGAGCCGCAAATGCCGGTTCAAGTGTTTTTGGTCAGAGGGCTGGAGTGCTGGCAAAACTTTCCTTTCAAAACAGGCCTGTTTTATCAGATTTTAAACCCCGCGTTTTTTTAATTACCCAGAGAGCTTTTCAAACTCCCGTACCGAAACCTGAATATCTTCGCTCCCTTGTTTTTAGTCTTCATAAAGGGCAGAGCATTGATCCTGTGGCCATTGCAGAAAAACTTTCTTCTCTGGGATATTACCGGGTTCCAAAAGTAGGAGTGTGCGGAGAGTTTACTTTGCGGGGAGAGGTTTTGGATGTTTTTCTTTCCGGGGATAATGAACCATATAGAATTGTTTTTGATTTTGACGAAATTGAAGCAATAAAAACTTTTTCACCAGATACCCAGTCCACCGTAAAATCTGTAGACAATGTAATAATTCCTCCCATGAAAGAAATTATATGGAATAAGGATTTTATTGCAAAACTTGAAAACACAGAAGATTTTTCATCTCATCTTGAACTTACGGAAGAAGCTCGCAAAGCCAAAGAAAATTTAATCGAAGGTTTATCTGTTTCCGGTCAGAAAGAAGGTGAAGAACTGGTTTATCCTGTTCTTTGGGATGAAATATATACTGTTATTGATTATTTAAACGAAAATACAGCTGTTTTTTATTTTGATTTTGACCGGCAGAAAAATGCGAGGGATATTCTTTTAAAAGAGTATACAGGTCTTTACAGGGTGGCCCGTCAGACTTTTCCTGTATTAGACCCGACTGTAATGCTTCTT
>CAMAFU010000151.1 GCA_945833725.1 uncultured Treponema sp. | reverse complement strand
AAGAAGACTGTTTTTCGTCGTAAAGAAAATGTTCGTCAATATCAATTTTTAATTCTTTGCACAGTTTGCGGACAATTTTTCTATTGGGACCTGTAATAATTCCAATAGGCTGCCCCAAATACGAAATGTCTTTCCCGCTAAAAACAGGAATGTCGCCGCCCATGGACTTAATTGAATTAGAGGCCGGCACATCGTTAATGTCAAAAAAACAGTAGCCGTCAGGAATTTCATCAATATGAATGTCTATAATCCGCCCTTTTGGAACAGGACTTCTAAAAATAGAGGCATAAAGCATTCCGTCTTCATAAATATCTGAATAAAATCTGTCGGAAAAAGAAAGATTTTTTTCAGACCGTTTAGTTCTTCTTTTTACTGGCATAATGTTTCATTCCGATTTTTTTTACAGTTTGAATTACAGTTTCCGCCATTTCAACAGACATATCCGGCCACAAAGGAATGGAAATAGTCCGCTGAAAGTGATTTTCCGCATTACAAAAATCGCCCGGAGAAAGTAACGAATATTTTTCTTTCCAGAACGAAAAGTGATACAATGGAATGAAATGCATGGAAATTCCAATGCCTTCATCCTGAAGTTCTTTTGCAAAAATGTCTCTTGAACAGTCAATTTTGTCTAAATTAAGCCGAAGAAGATAAAGATGCCATGCGTTTCCCGGAGAATCTGGCGGCAATGTTAAAAAGTCCATGTCTTTAAAGGCATTGTTGTAGATGGAAACAATTTTTTTCCGTTTTTCTGCAAAAAGTTCCGCCTTTTCCAGCTGAACAATTCCAATGGCACTTAAAATATCCGGAAGGTTAAATTTAAAGCCAGGAGCAACAATATCGTATTGCCAGGAAGCTTTAGGGCTTGTGTATCTGTCCCATGCGTCCCTGTTCATACCATGAAGCCTCATGCACGACATTCTTTCGGCAAGAAAACTGCTGTTTGTTGTAACCATACCGCCTTCTCCAGTAGTCATGGTTTTTGTGGCATAAAAAGAAAAAACCCCGACATCGCCTAAAGTCCCGGCATAACCATCATTTGTTTTAGAAGGAAAAGAATGGGCACAGTCTTCAATAACAAAAATTTTATTGCCGGCAGTAGAATATTTTTCTGCCAGTGCACATATTTTTTTCATGTTGCATAAGTTTCCTGCAATGTGAACGGGAATAATGGCTTTAATTTTATGTTCCCTGTCGTTCTGCAATATTTTTTCCACATTATCAGGATTAATTGAATAGGAATCTTTTTCCGTGTCCGCAAAAAAAACATCAGCCCCAAGATGAACGGCACTGGAAGCGGTAGAAACAAAAGTGTAGGGCGTTGTAATAACAGCATTCCCGTTTTTAACACCGCAGGCTTCAAGGGCAAGAATCATGCCGCTTGTATTGGAATTAACAGCCAGTGCATATTTTGATCCGATAAAACGGGCAAATTTATCTTCAAAATCGTGAGTAATTTTCCCGGTAGTAAGCCAGCCGGAATCAATGCAGGAGCAAACGGCTTTTTTTTCATCATCAGAAAAAGAAGGACGAAAAAAAGGAACAGTTACATTACTCATAAAAATTCCCCCATATAAAAGGTGCTTGCAGCATTATTTAAAAAATCCCGCACCCGAGCATAAAATCCAAAGCAAAACTATAAATTTCCGCCTGAAAAATTCCCGGACATGCGGTAAAAATCATCAAGAGTTGGAAAATACGAACACAGGCATTTTTTAAGAAACTCCCTGTTCCTGAAAACCTCCGGGTTTTCTTCATTAAAAAAACACACATCGGACAGCTGCAAAAGTACATTCTGCAGCGTAAAACTGTCCATAGGAAGATTTTTTAGTTCCAAAAGCTTTTCGTATTTTGTTTTTTTAGGCTCTTCTTCTTTTATCCACAAAGGTTCCGTAAGCCTTTCACCTTCCCTTACGCCTATAATTTTAATTTCAATATCCTTATACGGCTCAAGACCCGAAAACTTAATAATCTGCTCCGCCAGTTCAAGAATTTTTATAGGCTCTCCCATATCCAGAAGATAGGACTTACCGTTTTCGCCTACGCCACCAGCTTCAAGAACAAGAGAACAAGCTTCAGGAATAGTCATAAAAAACCTTTCCATATTTTTGTCTGTAACAGTAACAGGCCCACCGTTTTTTATCTGCTCCTGAAAAAGAGGAAGAATAGACCCCCTGGACCCCAGAACATTGCCGAACCTTACAAACATAAAATCCTGCCGGCTTCCGGCTTTTTGGGCATAATCAAGTACAAGTTTTTCGCAAATCATTTTGCTCACACCGTAAACGCTGACAGGACACACAGCCTTATCCGTGGAAATAAGCACAAATTTCTGCACATTGTTTTTAAGAGCCGCATCAAGAAGATTTTTAGTACCAAAAACATTGTTTTCAATGGCAGCCACAGGGTTTTCTTCCATCATGGGAACATGCTTGTATGCCGCACAATGAAAAACAATCTGCGCCCGGGTTTTACGGATAATGTAGTCCACATAGTTTTTGTCTTTCATGTCGCCGATAATCGGAACAATAACAGCCTTTTCACCAACGCCTTCCTGCTGCAGCACATGAAGTTCCCTGTAAATCTGAACAATGGAATTTTCACCGTGACCAAAAAGATACAGCCTTTCAGCCCCGCCGCACAAAAGTTGTCTAGCCAGTTCAGAACCAATAGAACCGCCGGCCCCCGTAATAAGAACCCTTTTTCCCCTGAGATATTTTAAACTTTGGTGAAGGGGAATAATAACAGGATTTCGCCCCAAAATATCTAACGGGTCAATTTCCCGAGTCTGCACAAGATGAGCCTTTCCGTCAATAATCTGGCTTACATTAGGAAGAATCCGGATATTGGAAAAACCGCTTTTTTTAAGGATTTCAAAAATTTCCCTTATTTTTTCTACCGGCGCACTGGGAATGGCAATAATAGCTTCGTCCAAAGGTCCGCACTTTAAAAGAGAAGCAACATCGGCAATAGGCCCTAAAACAGGAACACCTTCAATAGATTTGCCCGAAAGTTTTTTATCATCATCAAGAAAAGCCGCCACTGAGCCAAAAATTTTTTTTCTTGACAAATCCCTGGCAATCATCTGACCGGCAAAACCCGCACCAATTATATAAAGTTTAGAATCGATTTTCTGCAACATTACACTTAGAATTTTATCACAAAAACAAAATAAAGAAAACGACACAAAGCAAAAACACTTTCCTGCGAAACTCATAAAAACATATATAACAGAATGTCTTTAAAAATATACAGTTAAAAAGTAGAATATGGGCGGCTTTTTGGCCGTTCACAGGCTCACTGGCCAAAAACCGGGCTGTTCAGGGTTCCGCGCCTAAGCGCTCCATTAAAAAAAGCGGCTATACAGCCCCTTTTTTCAACGCCGTCGGCGCCCTTACCATCCCTGCCGCAGATTTTACATGGAGGATACAATATATGAAAACAATAAACAAAGTTACGCTTATTGGTGCTGGTGCTGTAGGAGCAGTTGTTGCTTCATCCCTTACACAGTATCTTGGTAAAAGCAATGTACAGATTCTTGCAGACGGGGAGCGGCTTAACCGTTATAAAACAGAAGGAATTTACATAAACGGCATTTTTCAGGATTTTAATTATGTTTCGCCGGCAAATGCTCAAAAAACAGATCTTGTTATTATTGCCACAAAAAACCTTCAGCTTAATCAGGCTCTTGATGAAATAAAAAACACATTAAAAGAAGATACAATAATTCTTTCTCTTTTAAACGGCATTCAAAGCGAAAGGGACATAGCAGCCCGTTACGGCTGGGAACGCACTGTTTACGGCTTTGTGTTAAGCCTTAATTCAATTCACGAAAAAAACAAAATAGAGTGTACAAACAGGGGGACCCTTTATTTTGGCGAAAAAGACAATTCCATAACTCCAAGAATAACTGCACTTAAAAATTTATTCACCAGTGCACAAATAAAAAACTGCTGCCCGGAAAATATACATCTTGAACAGTGGAAAAAATTCCTTATAAATGTAACATTCAACACATTAAGTGCGCTGTGCAGGTCAACCTACGGTGCTTTTAACCTTTCTGTAATGCAAGAACTGGCATTAAAAACCGGCAGCGAAGTTATACAGGTAGCTAACGCCGAAAATGTCCCGCTTACGCATCAAATGCTGGAAAAAGACATCGAATTAATGTGCAGTCACGATCCTGTTGGAAAAACAAGCATGCTGCAGGATATCGAAGCCGGTCGCGAAACAGAAAACAGCTGGTTCTGCGGAACTATAATGAGCCTTGCGGAAAAACACGGAATAGACACGCCGGTTTGCAGAATGCTTTACAGCCTTATAAAAGGAACAGAAGAATCAGAAAAATATGTCCGCACCCTTAAAGCAAAATAAAAATCTATGTACTTTTTTTAAATTCCTAAAAAAACTTAAATGAAAAAGATGTTATAACCAAAAACAAAAAACTGTTTTAAGTGGAAAAAAACTTTGCATTTGATTATATTTAAAACGAGGTTTGGCAACCCCACGCCTCAAGGAGAACTATTTATGAAATTAACAAAAATCATCAGTGCTTCAGCAGCACTCCTTATGGCTTTTTCCGTAGCAGGATGTAAACTCGAAGAAGATGCCCTTAACATGCTTAGTCCTAGCGGCGACAAATGTACCATAGATTTTACAAACGATGGTTCTAAAGCTGAATATGCAAGGGCTTTTTTAACTACAAAGACAGCTCATCTTTCTGCCGATATGGCTATCGAAATTGATACTTCAAAAACTACAATTGGCAACAAAAGCAACAGTTATGCTACAACAACAGGTTATATCTTTAATGTTTCAGGAAGTGGAACAGAAAAAGACCCTTACAGCTTCTGTCTTATTGGAATAAGAAAATACGATGGTAAACCTGAATATTTTGCTTCTTATTACAAAGATGTGCTTTCTGCTGACTGTACTTCAGATGAAAATGATTTTGATACAGATGCACACAAGGCTTATGAGTATGATTTATCAGGTGGTTGGAAAAGTATTCCTACAGGCAGTTATACAGAATCTAA
>CAMAFU010000150.1 GCA_945833725.1 uncultured Treponema sp. | reverse complement strand
ATTGCTTCCCTTATTTTCAGACTTCAGGAATTTCATTTAAGGATGTCCATAAAAAATCAGAATTTTGTTTTCCCCGAAGACATAAAAGATGACGAAAAAGAAAAGGCAGCATTTATACGGTCAATTATTCTTCAGGAAACTGTCGAAAAAATTTCCTTTACAATTTAAAATCATAAATCATAACCGTATAACCACAAAACCGTAAAACTGTCTTTCAAATCGTTTTACAATGATATAGAATGATGGAATGGCAATCATAAAACAGCTTTCACCACGACTGCAAAATTACTTTCTGTCTGCAAGAGATTTAGGTGCAGAACGGAAAAATCAGGAAATTTTTCCTGAACATATTATCTATCTCCTTTTAAAGGCGCAGAACAGCCTTGGTTTTGTTGCACTTTACGACCTTAATGTTAAAGTTTCCCTTCTGCTGGAAAAACTTGACGACTTTTTTTACGAAAAATCTTCTGGCATTTCTTCAAAAAACATTATGCCTTCAAGACGAATGCAGACAATAATCAGCAATTCAGCGTTGGAATCTAATACTTTGGGAAATTCTTACATTGGAACTGAACATTTTGTCATATCATGTTTCAGGGAAAATAACAGTCTGTTCAGCAGTTTTCTTGTTGAACAGAATATTACTTTGGAAGAACTTAGAATTGCCGTAAAAAATGCACAGTTTCATTTTGATTCCAGCGGTAAAAATTATTTTCATTCAGCAGACGGTGGAGTACAGGGAATTAATGTAAATCAGCCTGTAAAAGTTTTTTCTGTTACAGGAAATGCTTCTGAAAAACAGGAAAAATCAAAAAACAGAAATTCTTTTTTAAAGCAGTACGGCAGGGATCTTACAGCTTTGGCCAGAGAAAACGCCCTTGAAAAAGTTGTGGGAAGAAAAACCGAAACAGAAAGACTTATTCAAATACTTTGCCGGCGTACAAAAAACAATCCTGTTCTTACAGGAGAAGCTGGAGTTGGAAAAACTGCCGTAATTGAAGGTCTGGCTCAGAGAATTGCCTGCGGAGATGTTCCTTTTCAGATGATTAAAAAAAAGCTTGTGTCCCTTGACTTGGCATCTCTTGTTGCAGGAACAAAATATCGCGGTGAATTTGAAGAAAGAATGACTCTTCTATTAAAAGAAGCACGGGAAGATAAGGATCTGATTATTTTCATAGATGAACTTCATACTTTAATAGGTGCCGGCGGTCCTGAAGGTTCTATGGATGCTTCAAATATTTTAAAACCTGCTTTAAGTAGGGCTGAAATTCAAATAATAGGTTCAACAACATCCCGGGAATACCGTAAATACCTGGAAAAAGATCCTGCTTTGGAAAGGCGTTTTCAAACTGTAAAAATAAATGAACCTTCAAAAGACGAAACTATAGAAATTCTCAACGGAATAAAAAAATCCTATGAACAGTTCCACGGAGTAACTTATGAGCAGGATGTTATTCCAGCCATAGTAAATCTTACTTCCCGCTATATGACAGACAGAAATTTCCCGGACAAGGCTATAGATATTCTGGACGAAACGGGAAGTGCAAAAAAACTTTCGGAAGATTACAGACCGAAAGAATTGGATGAACTTGAACAGTCAATTGAGCAGTTGACTCTGGAAAAAACAGAGCTTGTCCTTAACCAAAATTACGAAAAAGCAGCTGTTGTAAGAGATAAAGTTATTGAATTAAAACGAAAACTGGAAGATTTTTCAAATTCCTGGAAACTGGGAAGCATTTCCATTCAAAAAACAGTTACTGTAGAAGATGTGTGCCGTACAATTTCAAAAATTACCGGTATTCCTCTTGAGCAGCTTGATTCAGACGAAAGCAAAAAACTTCTTTCCATGGAAAAACAGCTGCATAAAAAAGTAGCCGGGCAGGATGAAGCTGTTAATGTTCTATCAAGAGCAATCAGGCGGAGCAGGGCTGGCATAAGCAGCGGCGACAGACCTTTAGGTTCGTTTATTTTTCTTGGGCCTACTGGAGTGGGTAAAACTCAGCTTGCAAAAACCCTTGCAGAATTTCTTTTTGGTTCAAAAGATGCCCTTATACGAATTGATATGTCGGATTACATGGAAAAACATAATGCCAGCAGACTTGTAGGTTCGCCTCCAGGATATGTTGGTTTTGATGAAGGCGGCGTTCTTACAGAAAAAGTCCGGCATAAACCGTACAGCGTAATACTTCTGGACGAAATAGAAAAAGCTCACCCTGATATTTTCAATCTTCTCCTGCAATTACTGGAGGAGGGGGAATTATGTGACAATCTTGGGCATACTGTAAATTTCAGAAATACAGTAATCATAATGACAAGTAATGCAGGAGCCAGAGAAATCACAAGAGAAAACAAACTGGGATTTTCATCTTCATCAGATGCCCTGCCATATTCAGAAATAAAAGCCAATGCTATAAATGAACTTAAAAAATTCTTTCGTCCGGAATTATTGAACAGAATTGATGATGTTATAGTTTTTCAAAGTCTGTCCAGAAAAGAAATTTCAAAAATTCTTGATTTAATGCTGTCTGAGCTGGAAAAAAGGCTTTCCGAAAAATCACTGGCACTAAAAATTTCGCCAAAAGCAAAAGAATATCTTTTAGATAACGGCTATGATTCTCAAATGGGTGCCAGACCTATGCGCAGGCTTATTCAAAACGAAATTGAAGAAAAAATTGCCGTTTTGATTCTGGAAGGAAAAACTGAAGGGGCGGAAGGAATAAAAATTGATTTAAAAAACGGCTCTATTTGCGTAAGTGCAGTAATGCAGAAAAACAAAGCAAAACTTTTTGCACAGAAAATTTAAATAATATTAAATAGAAAAAGAGGGAAATAATGGAATTCAGCGATTTTGGAAAAAAACTTTGTGGCGAATCAGGCATATTAAAATTAATGGACGATATTGGAAAACCTCTGCCTCCCGGAATAAAGCCTTACAGACTTGGCGGTGGAAATCCTGCTCAAATTCCAGAAATTTCCAGAATGTATCGGGAAGAAATGGAAAAACTTCTTAACGACGGCAACGCCTTTGAATCTTTAATCGGCTTATACGACAGTCCACAGGGCCGGGTTTCTTTTATAGAAACAATTGCATCTTTTTTTTCTAAAACTTACGGATGGAACATAACGGCAGAAAATATTGCCGTATGCAACGGAAGCCAAAGTGCATGTTTTTATCTTTTCAACCTTCTGTCAGGAACTTTTTCTTCCTCAAACGGCAAAAAAACAAAAAAAATAATTTTCCCGCTGGCTCCAGAATACATAGGCTATGCAGATCAGGGAATTGAAAGGGAAACATTTGTTGCAATTCCTGCAGATTTTGAAGAATATGACAATCATACATTTAAATACCATGTAAATTTTCCTCTCCTTGAGGACTATCTGGAAAAAAATCAGAATGCAGGCTGTCTTTGTGTAACAAGACCTACAAATCCAACTGGAAATGTGCTTACAGATTCAGAAATAAAAAAACTTTCCTCACTGGCAAAAAAATACGGTATTCCACTAATAATCGACAATGCCTATGGACTTCCCTGGCCCAATATAATTTTTACAGACGATGCAACTCCTTATTATGATGAAAATGTAATTTTAAGCATGAGCCTTAGTAAAATTGGTTTGCCGTCTCTAAGAACAGGAATCATAATTGCCTCAAAAGAAATAATCAAAGCTTTGGGAAACCTTAATGCCATAGCAGCTTTGGCCAGCGGGTCTGTAGGGCAGGCTCTTGCTGAACCATTAATAAAATCCGGCAGACTTGTTCAAATGGCAAAAGACTATGTCCGGCCGTTTTACGAAACTAAGGCAAAAAAAGCTGTCAATGCATTTCATAAATATTTTGCAGGCACAGATTATGCCGTTCATCTTAGCGAAGGTTCAATTTTTCAGTGGATTCTTATGAAAAACTTAAAGATTCCTGCAAAAGAATTTTATGCTGAATTAAAAAAACAGGGCGTAGTTACAGTTCCGGGAGAATACTTTTTCTTTGGCAACGATATACAGGGCGGACTTCCTCCTTTAGAAAAACATCCTCACTACGATAAGTGTCTGCGAATAAATTATGCAGGACCGGAAGATGAAGTTGAAGAGGGAATACGAATTATTGCGGAAAATTACAGAAAATTTTCAAAATAAACGGCCGAAACTCAGTTAAAATTCGCCGTTCCGTTTTTTTAAAATGTTTTCGGCAACTTTCAGCAATAATGTTTTTTCGTTCATCTGAGGATCTTTCAATACACATTGAAAAAGTTCGTTTAAAGTTTCTCCGAGAATTTTGCCCGGTTTATAACCGATTTTAATTAAATCTCTGCCATTTACAGCAAGCTGCTTCAGGCTGAATACATTGTTTTCTTCCTCTGCTTTTTTAATTCTGTCCTTTAGTTCAAATATAAGTTTTACGGCAGGACTTTCTGGAACAATTTTTGTCCGGGTGCTGCCATATTTGTCTGCAAAATTCAATAAAATAAGGTCGTCAATATTTTCAATGCCAGTACGCACTATGAATTTTCTGACTGCAGAATCAGACCAGGAACTTTCATAATGAAACATGTGGTTTTTTATAAGATGACAGACTTTTTCGATTTGTGCATTAGAAAATTTCAGCCTGAAAAGAATTTCTCCGGTAATTTTTTCAGAAAACAATTCATGTCTGTAAAAGTGAACTAGTTCAACTTCCTGAGTTTTTCCGTTTTCATCTGTTAAATTTTCAAGACATACAGTCCTTGTGTCTTTTTTTCCAATATCGTGAAAAAGGGCGGCCAGTCTGACTGTTAGATTATCTTTAGGAGCGCCGTCACAGGCATAAAAATTATGATCCAGTACATCAAATTTATGAAAACCTCTGGCATCCTTTTGCATTACTCCACGACATTCGGCAAGTTCTGGAATAAAAATTTTAAGGATTCCAGTTTCTTCTAAAAGTTTTAACCCTATCGACGGCTCATCGGAAGATAAAATTTTTATAAATTCATCCCTAAACCTTTCCTTTGAAATTGAAGCAATTTTTTTCTGCACATCTATATTGAAAATTTCCGAATATGTATCTTTTTCT
>CAMAFU010000149.1 GCA_945833725.1 uncultured Treponema sp. | reverse complement strand
TATATCTAGTGTACTTTACCTGTTCTTTTCGGGTAAAAAACACTAGACTTTTTTTGCATTTCATTTTGTGGGAGAAAATATATGAAAATCATTAAGAGAAACGGCATGGAAGTAATATTCGACATCAATAAAATTTCTATGGCTATTTCAAAAGCAAACAAAGAAGTTCCTTTAAAAAACAGACTTTCAGAAGAAAAAATCCTCGAAATTTCTAAAATCATCGAAAAACAGTGCGAAGCAGAAAACCACGAAATGAATGTAGAAGCCATTCAGGATTTAGTCGAAAAAGAAATAATGAAAGCCGGAGCCTACGATATTGCAAAAAAATACATAACATACCGCTATCAGCATGAATTAATGCGAAAGGCAAATACTACAGACCGGCAGATTATGTCTCTCCTTGAATGTCAGAACGAAGAAGTTAAACAGGAAAATTCAAATAAAAATTCTACTGTCGTTTCTGTTCAGCGCGACTATATGGCCGGAGAAGTTTCAAAAGACATTACAAAGCGTTTTCTTTTGGATTCCGATATTGTTGCAGCTCACGAAGAAGGCATAATCCACTTTCACGATTCCGATTATTTTGCCCAGCACATGCACAACTGCGATCTGGTAAATCTTGAAGACATGCTCCAGAACGGAACTGTTATTTCCGGCACAAAAATCGACAAACCTCATTCATTTTCAACGGCATGCAACATTGCCACCCAGATAATTGCTCAGGTTGCTTCCAGCCAGTACGGTGGACAGTCAATTTCTCTGGCTCATCTTGCTCCGTTTGTTGATGTAAGCCGCAAAAAAATAATCCGCGAAATGGAACTTATTGCAGAACGGACTGGCGTTCACTACACAAAGGAACAATTTTCCGAAATCGTAGAATTCCGCTTAAAAGACGAAATTACCCGTGGCGTTCAGATGATTCAGTATCAGGTTGTTACTCTTATGACAACTAACGGCCAAAGTCCTTTTGTAACCGTATTCATGTATCTTAACGAAGCAAAAGACGAAAAGACAAAAGCCGATCTTGCCCTTATAATCGAAGAAGTTTTGCGCCAAAGGTATCAGGGTGTAAAAAACGAAGCTGGTTTTTGGGTTGCACCTGCATTTCCGAAACTTATTTATGTTCTCGAAGAAGACAATATAAACGAAAACGGAAAATACCGTTATCTTACAGAACTTGCTGCTAAGTGTACTGCCCGTCGTCTTGTTCCAGATTATATTTCAGAAAAAAAGATGCTGGAATTAAAAGAAGGAAACTGCTATCCGTGTATGGGCTGCCGTTCATTTTTAACAGTTTATCACGACCCGGAAACAAACAAGCCTAAGTTTTACGGCCGTTTTAATCAGGGAGTTGTTACAATCAACCTTGTTGATGTTGCCTGTTCCTCCGGTGGAAACGAAAAGGCATTCTGGAAAATTTTCGACGAAAGACTTCAGCTTTGTTTCAGGGCACTTATGGCACGCCACAACAGACTTTTGGGAACTCCCAGCGATGTTGCCCCAATACTCTGGCAGAACGGTGCTCTGGCACGCTTAAAGAAAGGTCAGCCTATAGATTCACTTCTTTACGGAGGTTATTCAACAATATCTCTAGGTTATGCAGGCCTTTGCGAATGTGTCCGCTTTATGACAGGAAAACCTCATACAGACCCGGATGCTACGCCTTTTGCTCTGGAAGTAATGCGCTACATGAATACAAAATGCGCCAAATGGAGAGAAGAAACAAATATTGCTTTTTCACTTTACGGAACTCCGCTGGAATCTACAACTTATAAATTTGCAAAATGCCTTAAACGAAGATTCGGTGAAATTTCCGGCGTAACAGACAAAAACTACATAACAAATTCATACCACATTCATGTAACAGAACCTGTAGATGCCTTTACAAAACTTACTTTCGAAAGTCAGTTCCAGGAATTGTCTCCAGGCGGAGCTGTAAGCTATGTAGAAGTTCCAAACATGGAAAACAACATTCCTGCAGTAATGGCTCTTTTAAAGCATATTTACGAAAACATAATGTATGCAGAACTTAACACAAAAAGCGACTGCTGTCAGAAATGCGGCTATACAGGCGAAATCCGAATTGTAAATGATGAAGACGGCAAACTTGTATGGCAGTGTCCATCTTGCGGAAATACAGACCAGACCACAATGAATGTAGCCCGCCGCACATGCGGTTATATCGGCACACAATATTGGAATCAGGGTCGTACACAAGAAATAAAAGAAAGAGTTCTACACCTTTAAAAAGAGGTGTGATAAAAATTACATCCGTGTAATTTTTATCACTGTTTGCTTCGCAAACTTTTTCAGCACATCCATGTGCTGCCGCTAACGCGGACTTTTTATGGGAGAAAAATGCACTACGGCGAAATAAAAAAAATTGATGTGGCAAACGGACTGGGCGTAAGGGTAAGTCTTTTTGTCAGCGGCTGCCGGAATCATTGTCCGGGATGTTTTAACCAGTGTACATGGGATTTTAATTACGGCAGTGAATTTACTCAGGAAACGGAAGACGAAATCATAAAAGCCCTTGCACCGTCGTATATTCAAGGTCTTACAGTGCTTGGCGGTGAACCTTTTGAAGAAGAAAATCAGAGGGTGCTTTATCCGTTTTTAAAAAAAGTAAAGGAACTTTATCCTCAAAAAAATATCTGGTGCTATACGGGTTACATTTACGAGCAGGATTTGCTTAATAAAAACGGAAAAAAACACTGTGAAGTAACAGAAAATCTTCTTCAACTTATAGATACCCTTGTGGATGGGCCTTTTAAGCAGGAAGAAAAAGACATTACTCTGGAGTTTCGGGGCAGCAGAAATCAGCGGATTTTAAATCTTTCCGAAAATAAAAAAAATTAAACGACCGTGCCCCTCCGCAAGCTTCGGGTCGCTATGTCCGACCTTCGCTATCCGCTCATTCCTTCACTTCGTTACGGAACGCCTTGCGGCGGGTCTCCCAGCGCTCACGGGAAATTTTTCTTATAAACGGCAATTTGCTTTTTTCATTCTATTTCGATAAAATGTTGCCTTAGAAAGTGCGGTTTTTGCTGTTTCTACAGTTTTTTAATGGGGGAATTCACTTATGGTTATAAAACATCATGAATGGAATACAGCCGATACTTTTACCTCATTACGAATTGTTTCTTCTATTTTTCTTTTGTTTTTTTCCCTTTCATCACCATGGTTTTTTGTAATATACACTTTTGCAGGGTTAACAGATGTGCTGGATGGGTTTATTGCCCGAAAAACCGGTAAAACAAGCGAGTTCGGCGCAAAATTAGACAGCATTTCTGATTTAATATTTTATTTTGTAATGCTGGTGCGGATTTTCCCTGTTTTATTAAAAATTCTTCCCAAAGTAATATGGTTTATTACAGCAGGAATTATAGTTTTAAGATTTTCCTCTTATGTGGTGGCCGCAGTAAAATTCCGCTGTTTTGCATCCCTTCATACATGGCTTAACAAATTAACAGGTTTTGCAGTTTTTCTTCTTCCGTACATTCTTTTAACAAAATACACAGTAGAATACAGCATGGCAGTCTGTGTCCTGGGTTTTTTAGCCTCCGCCGAAGAACTTTTTATTCATCTTGCTGCAAAAGAATATAAGCCTCAAAAAAAATCAATATTACCTTTTTCCCATCGGTAGACGCTGGTTTTACCTTATTGCAGAAAATCCAAAAGCAAAGAATTTATTGATTGTAAGGAATTGATGTATTTCATCGGCATGAAGAATTTTTCTTAAAAATATAAAATTATTTAAAAAACTTCTTTTTAAATTTTCAAATAAATGTTAACATTTGAAACATTTAAAGCTTCTTGTTGCAGCACAGACAAAGATTAAAGAACAGGAACTCAAAATCAAAGCACAAACTATTTTCTTAAAAGAAAAAGAAACAAAACTTCAGGAAGTTCAGATTGAAAATACTTCTTTGAAAGAAAAGGTTGTAATTCAGCTTCGAGCACAATTCTGTGCAAAATCAGAAATAATTCCAAATCGAGGATTCTACTTATAAAAAAAATAAAGATGGATCTCTAATTGGTTCTTCAAATATTATTCTAACTTTTAGATTAAAAAATTTTGTGATTACAGAATAAAATTATAAACTTTGGCTCAGTACTACTAATGGACTGAACACAGCGTTTCTCTGGAGACACAAGATTCTTGATGCCCTGCAGAGTATGGCAGAAAGCGTTGAAAAGGCAATAGAGTTCGGTTCAGTCATCAGTGTCCCAGTTTGCCTTTTTCAGTTGCTTAGTGGAACTGAGCCAAAAATTATTTATCACGGATTACACGGCAATTAAGAGGTTTCATTTTTTTAGTATTTTTTGATTGATTTACAAATTCATAATCTGAAAAAATTGATAAAAAATCAGAAGATTCCTTTTGTTCTAGAATTTCTTCAAAATTATCAGAAACAGAAAGATCATAATAGTCTTTTACTTTATGCCAAACCAGAACACGTCCTGTTATAATGTCTAATCTTATATCTCCGGCATAGTTTACGACACCTTCTTTTACATTAAAAGCATATGGATTAAAATATTCAGAATTGTCACCAACCTTTATGATTCCATACATTCCTTTTTTCGCTTTTAACATTACTGATTGTATTGGTGATTCTGTATTTTCTACAGTGTAAACAGAAAAAGAACCGGGAGCCTTTTTTATTTGCAAATCAGAATTTAAAATCAAAGGTTCCTGATTATTGACGTTATTACCATTTGAGTAATAAAATTCGTCTATAGTTCTGCCTGCCGTAGGATTAAGAATTCTTAGTAGAATAAACCCTTCGTCTTTTCCTAACACAACAGGAGAATCTTTTTTTTCAGTTTTTACACTTTCAATAGTTGTTGCACAAGAGATAAAAAAACTGGAAATAATAATAACAAAAAACAAATGATAATTAATTTTCCGCATATTTTTTTTCATTATAAATATAATAGGACAAATGTCAAGTTTTAAATTTTTATTCTTTGGGTGGCTTTTTGCTTCGCAAAAAACAGGCTATACGGGGTTCCGCTATCGCTCCAGCCGCTTCCCTCGCTTCGCTCAGTCCAGTGGCCA
>CAMAFU010000148.1 GCA_945833725.1 uncultured Treponema sp. | reverse complement strand
GTCTTGGAAAAGGCTGGCAAACAAAAGTAAATGATTTTTTAATGGCTTCATATTTAGCGGGTGATATTTAACCTGTAAATTCATGAATAAATAAAACAAACGGATTTGTTTACATTCAAAACCAACATCCGTTCAAGGGATTGGAGCAAGCGCATTGCGAAGAATGTTTGTTCTGAAATTTAACTTTCCATTGCTTTTCTTACTGTTTCAACAGGTAAAAAATAGGTAAGGTCTTTGTCGGTAAACTTGATAAATCCATAATGCTCATAAAAAGTTTTTGAAGATTCTTTTGCATCAACAATTATAAAATATAACCCGGTAATTTCTGATACATGAACTATCTTTTTAAAGGCCTGAGTTAAAAGCCATTTTCCGATTTCTTTTCCCTGCAAATCTTTTCCGACTGCAAGATGTGCAATTCGTAAAGATGATGTAAGGACATAAGAAGAAAACGAAACGTGTTTAAGTTCGGCGGCTCGTTCAAGAAGAGTTTTCTGATTTGAGTTTGCACGGAAGTCAATTCTTTCGTCTTTTAATCAGCTCAAGATGTACGAGCCGTTTGATCAAAACCGCAATTTCTCTTCTCACCAAATAAAAAATTTTCTATAATGCTTCCATGAATTCTATAATCCTAATGGGCATAAAACACTGCGGAAAATCAACTCAAGCCCGACTTTTATCAAAGCATTTTAACGCAAGTTTTTTTGACACAGACGATATAATCACCCGGCAAACAGAAAAAACTCCCAGAGAAATATACACCCTTTACGGAAAAGAAGCCTTTCTTAAAGCCGAAACCAATGCCTGCCTTTTTCTGCAGGAACAACTAAAATTACAGTCCCCGTCAGGCAAAAACTCCGTAAAAGCCGTTGCAGCAACTGGTGGAGGCATTTGCACCAATCCAAAGGCAATCCAAATCTTAAAAGAAACCGGCATCCTCATTTTTTTAAACTCCGATGAATCCACCGCCTTAAACAGAATTTTAAGGGAATCTTCCAGAGATTCGTCAGGAAATTTTCAAAATCTTCCTGCATACATTGCAAAAGAAAATCCCAAAAATGTGCAGGATGTCATTTCAATTTTTCACAATTTCTACGAAGAGCGCCAAAAACTTTACGAAGAAATCTGCTCTCTAAAAATAGACCTTCAACCCCTCTCCAAAGAAGAAAATTCAAAGTTGATTATAAAAAAACTGGAACAGTCAGGACTTCTGGCAGAATAAGTTTTACTTCCGCAAAAATCTCCGTATCAAATTGACCCGTTTTTCCTGAAAAAAAAACTGTAACCGGTAAAAACGGGCCGAATATTACTTCAATTTTTTAAAATCAGAAAATTTGACCCGTCTGGCACCTTTATACAACGATGTTTTTTCCCCACCCCCATATTTTTACATCGCCGACATTAAAAAAAAGCGATTTTAAAAAGTTGGCACAGTTTTTGCTAAATATTTTATGAAGTCAATTATCAGGTTTTGATTTAGGGTTGAGCAAAGCCCAATCCCCACCAACCTTGCCACGACCATAGGAGGTTTTTTATGAAAGACTTAACATTATTCAACAGCTTATTTGATGATTTCGGTTTCGGTGGATACTCTTATCCAGCCGTACATGTAAAAACAGCATACCAGACACCAAAAGTTGATGTACGGGAAGAAAAAGATTCCTACATTCTGGAAATGGATTTGCCTGGAAAAACAGACAAGGATGTAAATGTTGAACTTAACAAAAATGTCCTTACAATTTCTTCTGTACCAGAAGAAAAACCAGCTGTAAAACAGGAAAACACAGAAAGTCCAAAATGGCTTATAAGGGAAAGAACACCAGTTTCTTTCTCAAGAAGTTTTACCCTTCCGGATGATGTAAACACAGATGAACTTTCTGCCTTGTGCCGAAACGGTATTCTGGAAATAAAAATGCCACGAAAACCACAAAATACACCTAGAAAAATAACAATTTCCAGAGCATAAAATCAACAGGCTGCCGGTTTTTTCCGGCAGTTTTTTTTCACATCAATAAATTCAACCAAAAACCCTGCAAATTTCCTTACATTATAAATTTTTAATTGATAAAACTTCCTGCTTTATGGTATTATACTTAAAAGTGTGTTTTTCCGCATTTTATTTTATTGATAAGGCTCTTTGATTCGTGTCATTTGTCTAATCATTACAATAAAAACCAATTTAAGAGGAATAAAATGGCAAAAATTGAACTTAAAGGTATTACTAAAATCTACTCCGGCAATGTTCTTGCAGTAGAAAAATCAAATGTTACAATTGAAGACCGCGAATTCTGTGTTTTCGTAGGTCCTTCCGGATGTGGTAAATCCACAACTCTCCGCATGATTGCCGGTCTCGAAGAAATTACCGGTGGCGAGCTCTATATCGATGGCGAACTTATGAACGATGTTCCTCCAAAAGACAGAAATATCGCCATGGTTTTCCAGGATTATGCCCTCTACCCGCACATGACAGTTTACGACAACATGGCTTACGGTCTTAAAATCAGAAAAATCGACAAAGAAGAAATTGACCGCCGTGTACACGAAGCATCTAAAATCCTTAGTTTGGACGATTATCTCGGTCGTCTTCCAAAAGCCCTCTCTGGTGGTCAGCGCCAGCGTGTTGCTGTAGGTCGTGCCATTGTACGCTCACCAAAAGTATTCCTTTTCGATGAACCACTTTCCAACCTCGATGCAAAACTCCGTGTTCAGATGCGTGCAGAAATTTCTGATCTCCACAACAGACTTCAGGCAACTATGATTTATGTAACTCACGATCAGGTAGAAGCTATGACAATGGGTACAAAAATCGTAGTTATGTCAGAAAAACGCATTCAGCAGGTTGGTTCTCCAATCTACCTTTACGACCATCCAATCAATAAATTCGTTGCTGGATTTATCGGTACACCTCCTATGAACTTCTTCAAAGTAAAAATTGCCGACAAAAACGGTAAAATTATTGCCACAGAAGAAGAACAGGGATTCTCTTTTATTCCTACAGAGTCACAGCAGAAAACACTCAAACCTTATGCAGGCAAAGAAGTTTGGTTTGGCGTTCGCCCAGAAGACATTCTCTACAACGAAAGTGCCGCTGCAGAAAATAACATGTCTGTAAAAGTTGTAAACAAAGAACCTCTTGGTGCCGAAACAAATGTTTTCTTCAATGTGCAGGGAACAAAGGTTGTTGCAAAATGCGAACCTACTGTTAATCCGCAGCTTGGTGCAGTAATTAACTTCTCTCCTAGAATGGAAAATGTTAAATTCTTCGACATGAACACAGAGCTTAATATCTGTGAACAGGAAGAAATTGCAAAAACTAAAACCTGGTAATTTTTATTGCACAAGTTTTTAACTTAACCCCCGAATTTCCTTTGGATTTTCGGGGATTTTTTTTAATTTTCCATTGATTTATTTTTTTTTATTCCGTAATAAATTCTGCCTTTTTTTTCATCTTTTTTTCTTTTTATTTTATTTTTTATGCGGCGTTGTAAATTATTGCCTTACATATTTTTTTGGAATAAAATTGATTCATGCGGAAAGAATTGTAAGGGCTGGCGAAGCCAGTTCGTAAGCAGCTTTGCTGCGTCGAATGAAGCGAATAGCGGAACCCTGGAAAGTCTGGTTTTTGTGCAGGCGCAGAGTATCGGAGCCGGAACAAAAATCCGCCCATATTATTATTCATTGAGGTGATTTATGCTGTCTGACATTGAAATTGCTCAAAAAAACGAGATGAGCCACATTCTGGATATTGCAAAAAAAATTGATATTTCTGAAGAAAATTTAGATTTATACGGAAAATACAAGGCAAAAATCACTTTTAGTGCCCTTAAGGAATTTCAAAAAAAAGTAAGCGACCCTAAAAAGCGGGGAAAACTTATTCTTACAACGGCTGTTACACCTACACCGGCAGGAGAAGGTAAATCAACTGTTTCCATTGGCTTAGGCGACGGCTTAAATAAAATCGGAAAAAAAACAGTTATTGCCTTACGGGAACCTTCCTTAGGACCTTGTTTTGGTGTTAAAGGTGGTGCTTGTGGCGGCGGTTATGCACAGATTGTCCCTATGGAAGACATTAACCTTCACTTTACAGGCGACATTCACGCCATTTCTATTGCCAACAACCTTATTGCCTCCTTAATTGATAATCACATTCAACAGGGAAACCCCCTCCGTCTGGATTCAAGAACAATTTCCTGGAAACGGTGTCTGGATTTAAACGACAGAGCACTAAGAAACATTACAATCGGACTGGGCGGCAAATCTAACGGCGTGCCTAGAGAAGACCATTTTACGATTGCCGTTGCTTCTGAACTTATGGCAATAATATGTCTTTCTACATCAATTTCTGACCTAAAAAAAAGAATTTCAAATATTACGATATGCAAAACTTTCGACGGTAGACCTGTTAAATTCGGTGAATTAAAATGCACAGGTGCAGTTGCCGCCCTTCTAAAAGATGCAATCCGCCCGAACCTTGTTCAAACGCTGGAAAAAAATCCTGTTTTTGTTCACGGCGGTCCTTTTGCAAACATTGCTCAGGGAACTAATTCCATAAATGCAACAATAAGTGCCCTTGCCACCGGCGATTATGTTGTTACAGAAGCAGGTTTTGCAGCAGACTTAGGTGCAGAAAAATTTATGGACATAAAGTGCCGTACTGCCGGTTTAAGTCCCGATGCCGTAGTTATTGTAGCTACTGTAAGGGCATTAAAAATGCACGGTGGCATTGCAAAGGCTGATCTTTCCGCTCCAAATACCGATGCCTTAAAAAAAGGTTTTGAAAATCTTGCCGTTCATATCGAAAATATCGGTAAATTCGGAGTTCCTGCTGTTGTTGCAATAAATAAATTCGTTACAGACACTGCAGAAGAACTCTCCCTCCTTAAAGACTTATGCAAGGAAAAAGGCTGCGATGCCGTAATATGCGAAGGCTGGGAAAAAGGCGGAGAAGGAATGACGAAACTTGCTTCAAAAGTTGTGGAAATTGCAGAAAGTGGAAAAGCCCAGTTTCACTACCTTTACGATTCTCACCTTTCTTTGGCCGATAAGGTTCAGCTTCTGGCAAAAGAAATATACAGAGCCTCCAGTGTAGAATTTTCCGATGCAACTCTTAAAAAACTCCGCGATTACGAAGAACAGGG
>CAMAFU010000147.1 GCA_945833725.1 uncultured Treponema sp. | reverse complement strand
TTTAATCCCCTTCCGCTTCCCAGCAGTTTTGCTTTATGCCGGCCAGGCGGCAGATTTCGGCGTGGGTGTTTTTCCGGAGCAGGTCGGCGGCTTCGTTTTTGGTGGCATTTTCGTTCTGCTCTGGCAGGATTACCGTTCCGATTTTTATGGTAATCAGAGGCTTGTCTTTCATAAAGAGTTTTCTGAATCCTTTGCGTTCCCGGTAAGAAATTGCCATTGGTATAATCGGATACCCGTAGCGCAGTGCCATTTTAAATCCGCCTTTTTTAAAAGGGCGCACAGGCTCGTAATAATCCCACCGGGCAGCTTCCGGGAAAACATGAAGCCATTTTTTCTTTTTTGCAAGGCTGTCGAAAGTTTCGTTAAAATGCCTTACAGCTCCCAGGGTTTGTGGTACGGGAATTCCTCCAGCTCCCCGGATTAAAACAGCGTCTTTAGTTTCCAGATTGGAAGCCTTTGCAGGAAACCACATTCGGAATTTTTTAGAAGCCAGAAGAACAAAGCAAAAATCCCACCGGTGTACATGATTGCAAACTGTCATGGCTCCGTTTTTTAACAGTTTTCTGTTTTTTTTAATGTTTTCCTGACCTTCTATTTTTAAGCCGTAAATGATTTTTGAAACAGGATGAACCAAAATGTGGATTCCTGCATTTATAAGAAAACTTAAAAGCCTTGCCTTCAGGCTTTTGTCCAGAAACGGATAGCCGTTTTCTACATCTACATCTCTAACTTTTACAGTCTTTATAAACTGAGCATCCGGCACCTGCGGATACGAAAAAATTTCAGGAATGTAAGTTTCTTCCTGCACAATGTGAGTTCTAACTCTGCTGTTCATCAAATCCTCAAAAAAATACGGCAGAAAACAAAAATGCAAAAACATGCAGTTTCCTGCCGCATAACTTAAAATTACTTAAATTCCGGTGTATATCCAAGAATTTTTTCTGTTGTTGAATAATATTTTTCGTATTCTTCCTGAGTAAGCTGCGGTCTGTTTTGGGCAGAAGCACCTTCTCCTTTAGAACCAAATTCCCGGAAAAAGGCTTTTTCCCATGTATTTACGCTGTCCCAGCTGCTCCACGGTTCTGTTTTGAACATATTGTCCATAGTACAGTTTAAGTAAACAGTACGGCCAACAGTAGTTTCAAAAGTGGCAGAACCTCCAATCCATGTTCCCCTTCCAAGAGTTACTTTGTTTGCAGCATCTTTATATCCCAACGATCCGGAAATTTTACAGTCCCGGAACACAAAGCCTGAAGCATACTGCGAAGTAGAAGCATAGCCTGTATCGGCACCGGCCGCTGCAACTATTATTCCGCCACCGTAAAGATCCAGCGTATAAATTTTACAGTTTTGGAACAGAGCTGTTGCACCTCCACAAATAAAATCTACATCACCTTCTATGTAACAGTCTTCGGCATAAATTCTTCCTGACCGCCAGTAAAGGGTATCCTGCTGACCAAGGAAAATACAGTTTTTAAGGTAACACTTATCTACACCTTTTAACGCAAGGGCAATTGAACGCCTTTCGCTGCTTCCCCATTTTTTGTTCCATTCAGCACCCTTGTTATAGAAAGTAATGTTTGCTGCATTAAAATAACAGTTTTCGCCAGGCTCCGATGGAATTTTTACTTTATCGCCAACGCTGTCAGCTCCTGCAGGAAGGTAATTTACTTCTACAAGAAGATTTCCGTCAATGCCGCCAGTATCTGCTTCAAAACCATATATTATTGTTGATGATGGATCCTCTCCCACCAAAGTAATTCCAGGCTTTGTAATTTTTAGTTTTTCGTAATAAAGCCCCGGAAGAATTTTTATTGCACTGCCGGAAGGAACAGAATCTATTGCTTCTTTTATTGTTTTAAATGCACCGTCTTTTCCAGAAAGATCTACAACAGCCGCGTATTTTAAATCCGGAAGAACAGGAGAATCTGTAATTACTTCTGCTTTTGCCCTGCTGTAAGGCAATTTTGTAAGTCGAAGTTTTCCGTCTTTTATGGCTGAACGGTCATAGAAAGGATCTTCTTTTGAATTGACTTCTTCTTTTGTAATGTTGATGTATGCAGGCTTTTTTGCAGGCCGTTTTGAAGCTGGAGCAGGATCGTTTGAAGTAACAGGATTTGTAACAAGATCAGCCCCCAGTTTTTTTCCCATTTCTTCCAAAGACATGGAGGAAACATCGTCATCAATTACTGTAAGAAGATAGGCATATCGGCCGAAAGCATTTGTTGAACCGTCGTTATCGCCGAATTCAAGGTAATTTCCGCAGCCGCCCATTATATTCCAGTCCAGTTTTGTAGTATCTACATCGGGAATAAGGTTGCCGGACCAGTCCTTGCGGTCTTTTGCTTTGTCGGAATGAACAAGTTTTCCGTCAATATAGCATTTTGAAGTCATATTTTCCGGGCTGTCCGTATTTTCAAAAACAAGGCGGTAATCGTGCCAACCGTCTACAAAATCCCCAGGCCCACCAGGAACACGCATTCTGGACATATCAAATACACCCTTTACCTGATTGGAAGAATTATGCCGTAAAAGTGTTTGCCATGAACCGTTTTGTATATAGGCATAAAAAATTCCGTAAGGAGTTGTTCCTGCATCCGGGTCGAAAGAACCTTTTGCCTTAAAAATTAAAGTTACCCGTTTTTCTTTTCCAGAAAGAGGAAGAACTATTGCATCCTGCTTGCCGTCCAGAGTTTGAAATTTAAGACACTTTTTTCCGTTTATATTGCTGTCTACAAAAGAAAAATGCTCTTCGTAGGAATTGGAAACCTGCCATCCAGATTTATTAAGGTCTTTCATTACATCCTTTGAATTGTTTTTTCCCGGCAGATATAAAACCCAGCCCGAAGCCGGTTTAATTTTCCGTTTAATTTCTTTTGCACAAAGGGGAGAAAGTGAAGCCAATGCGGCCATAACAGCTATTCCCCTGACGAATCTTTTCATAAAAAAGCCTCCTCCTATTTTTGACTTTAAAAAGCTTTTCTATTATAAACCTGTTTCAGAAAAAATCATTGAAAGAATTTCTTCCCAGGTAAAAATATTTTCTAAATTTTGTTTTGAATTTTTTTCTGTTTTTACAATAAGGGATTTCATGCAGGAATTTAATGCTCCCCTTCCGTCAGTATCCGGTCTGTCGCCAATTACAAGGATGTTTTCCGGTTTTTCTCCTAAAACCCGGGCGATTTTAAAAAACGGTTCGCAGGCGGGCTTTAAGCCTCCAAGAATTTCTGCTGAAAAAAGAAAATCGGAAGCTCCTTCAAGCCCTATGGCTTTCATTCTCTGGGGCACAAAACCGTAGTCCGAAAAAACAGCCGTTTTTATGTTTTTTTCTTTAAAAAAGGCAAAGAGTTTTTCTGTACCGGGCCGGCAGGTAAAATATTTCCGCAAAGTTTCCGTCATGGCCTTCATGTATTTTTTAAAGTACCAGTCAGAAATTTTTTGCGGAGAAACATGGCAGAGTCTTGCCAGTTCCTGAAAATAGCTGAAATAAAACTCTTCTCCCGTGCCGAAGTATTTGCCCTTGTAAAGGCTGCGGAGTTTTCTTTCGTTGCGGGCTTTCAAAAGAGAGGAAAACCCTAAGGTTTTGAGGAATTTTTTCGTAAACCCTTTTGAATCGTACAGAGTTCCGTCAAAATCTATAATTACGGCTTTTATGTTTTTTAAGTCCATCATAAGCAGGCGTTGCGGGCGGCGTTTGAGCCCGCTAGAAGGGGTAGGATGCAACAGAGGACGCAAAGCGTCCGCCGTGCAGCCGCAGGGGGAGACTTCCCCCTCCTTTTTTTGTTTTTTATTTTTTTATAAGGCTATGGAACATGTTGTGCCGCTCTTCGTCCTGCATAAGGAGATTGAGTTTAAACTGACCGTCCCTTCCTTTTCCGGCAGCTATGCACCGTTCCTTGTATGTTTCAAAGGAAGATTTTTCCAGCTGGAATGAAACAGGCTCTTTTACCCGGAAACTGGCTCGTTTTGCCTCGTACTCAATGTTAAGTTCTTTAAGGGCACTGTCCACATTCCGACCGAAAAGTTCTGTTTGCTCCTGTGTTACATTGCTGTCTTTAAACTCAAAATAAAAGTTGTACAGCGAATTCTGGACATCTGCAAAACCTACAAAAAACTGTACCGGAAGCCCTGTTTTTTCTTCTGCATTTTTTACTGCCTGTATAAACTGGGTTTCGGAAAGTTTTTCTCCTGTCATGGAAATTATGCCGTTGATTTTCTGGATAAACTGAATTGTAGGAATTGTTTTGTAGAAGCCTGTAACTTTTACAAGGTCGTTCATTGGATAGCGGTAAAGGCCTGACCAGGTTGTAACATAGACCGAGTATTCCCTGCCTTCTTCCAGTTCGTAAATCTGAAGGTATTTTGGATTTTCGCTTTCCAGATCTTCTTTTGCCACAAATTCAAAATAGTGCATGTGAGGGAAAAGCACTGTATCGTCTTTACCGTTTAACACAAGACCAGAGCGGCACTCTGATGAAAAATAGGAAAATTCCTGATAGAGCATGTTTTCCGGGAAGCTTTCCTTAAATTTTTCCATGTAGATTTTTGTGTTTCCGCATTTCCATGTGGTAAGAATCTGAAAATTCGGCCAGTAATGCTTTGGAAGGATTACCGGATGTTCTGCCTTTAATTTGCGAAGCTGTTCTGCCCGGGCAGGATTCGGCTTAAAGTAGCTTTCCAGAACGGCTCTAAGCTTAGGTTCGATTTTTAAGTTTTTGTTCAATGTTCCCTTTTCGATATCTGTAACATAGTCTTCAAAAAACTCGTTTACATTGTTCTGCATTTCTACGATTGTAGACGGGTTTGCCGTTATGATTATGGAAACATTCTGTTCTATGCTTATGCGCATTATAGTGTAGTAGCGGGCGGTGTAGTCTGCAATTTCAAAAACTTCTGCCGGAGCTGAGTGAATAGGCTTTATAAACTCTGGAATGTCCCGGCGGGTAACTCCACTTACAGAACCGAATACTGTTCCGTCTGGGGCGTAGCCTTCTATAGCTTTTCCTACGATTGATACGGCTTTGCCCGAAAAACACTTTGGACGGTGCATAAGGAAGGTATAAAGCCAAAGCTTTGTCATTTTGTTGTAAACATTGTCGTAGTATTCGTTTGTAATTGGAATCCACTTTGGCTTTCCGGTGGTGCCGGAAGTTGTGGCA
>CAMAFU010000146.1 GCA_945833725.1 uncultured Treponema sp. | reverse complement strand
CTTGATGTAGAATCGGCCATAATAGCTACATGCATTCCCATATCCCGATAATATTCAGCCATTGTAATCCCCGCATAAAGAGAAACTTCCCGGGCTGCAACAGGCATATTAGATGTATTTGCTATAAGAATTGTTCTTTCCATAAGGGAACGACCTGTTCTAGGGTCAATAAGCGAAGGAAATTCAGTCAAAACATCTGTCATTTCGTTTCCCCGCTCGCCACAGCCAATGTAAACGATTAAATCGGCATCACACCATTTGGCTATAGCATGCTGAGTCATTGTTTTTCCAGTTCCAAAGCCCCCAGGAATTGCCGCTGTTCCGCCTTTTGAAAGAGGGAAAAATACATCTATAACCCTCTGCCCCGTAACTAAAGGCTGGCTTACAGTAAGTTTTTTTGAAAAAGGCCGAGGTTTTCGCACAGGCCAGTATTGGCTTAATCGGATTTCCTCCCCAAGATTTGTACGGGCAATTACATCGTTTACCGTATATTCTCCGTCTCCGGCAAAATCATTAAGCACACTGCCACGAATATCCGGCGGAACCATTATTTTATGAAGTATTGAAGGAGTTTCCCGTACAGTTCCTAAAACCATTCCTGGAAAAATTGAACAGGATGATTTTACTTCCTCAGCACTTTCAAATTTCCACTTTTTCTGTGTATCAATAGGTTCTGTTCTTTCGCCGGGAATTAAAAATGCCCCGGATTTTTTATACATGGCTTCAAGAGGACGCTGAATTCCATCATAAATTGTTCCCACCAGTCCAGGCCCTAAATGAAGGGAAAGAGGACGGGAAGCAGAAACAACTTCTTCGCCGATTTTCATTCCTGTATCGTCTTCATAAACCTGAATTGTAGCATGCTCTTTATTCTGACGGATTATTTCTCCAATAATCTTTTTTTTACCTACATCAACTACATCATAAAGGCCGCAATTTCCCAAACCTTCTGCATAAATTACAGGACCTGAAATTCTGGTAATTTTTCCTTTTATCATTTTGGCAAACTTCCTTTAAATAAAGTAACGGCAAGTTCTTCTGAATATCTGTCTTTTAGTTCCCGGATTACTTCATCCAGGGTAAGACGAATTTTTAAATCACCTTTTTCTGATTCAATTATAAAACCTTCGTGAAAAGAATTCCCCTTTTCACCTTCTTCACCGGACTGCTCAAATGTAATTTTTTTAATCAGACACGATGAATCATTAAAAAATTTTTCCGCAATTTTTTTTGCATCAACTTCGTCGTAACTTCCAAAGAAGGAAATAAAGACCTTTCCCTGAGGCAAAATATTTCTGCAGGCTTCAAGCTTTTTTTCCAGCCACAAAAGCCTTTTTTCTTTTCCCGCATCAGAAAAATAATTGTTTAAAGCTGCACTAACCTGTTCATCATAAAATTCTGCAAGAAACCGTTCTTTTTCCAAAGGAATGTAAGAAGCTTTTCCTGCAGCAAAAACCGCAAGTTTTTCTTCGTAGAACTTTCTTTTCTTCTGCAAAGCAGCTTTTACCTTTTCTTCTGTTTCGCCAATAATTTTAGAACATTCAAATTCACTTTTTTCTATAATTTTTTTCGCTTTTTTTCTGGCATCTGCTTCAATTTCTTTATCAAGAATTTCTGTAGATCTGAGTTCTTCCATTTTTGTTCCTATAAAACACTGCGTAAAATTCCATAAGGATGCGCAAAATACAATTTGAAAAATGCAATGCAGATTTCAGACAGAAACACCTACTGCCTGACGAATAGAATCTGTAAGGGAAAGTTTTCCTTCAAGATGCCCAGATAAAGGAGGAATTTCCACTATAAGAGGAAATTCTCCTTTTTTTTGCCAGGCAATAACTTCATCTTCAAGCATTACAGAAACATCTTCCGACAAAATAAGAATTTTTGGTCTTTCTGCCACAGGCATAGCATTATCAATAACATTTCCAGTTACACGGTTAAACGCATCTAAAGCCTCTCTTCTGCTGGCGGCACTTTTTCCATCAACACCAACAAGTTTAAAAGCTAAAACGAGTTCCCGCTGCGCTATAACAAAGTATTCCATAATGCTTCTTCCAATTCTTCAAGTCAAAAAATCAGAAAAATCAGCCTAAAGAATTATAATTAGCAGGGCAACCAAAAATCCCCACAAACATATACCTTCCGCAAGACCTACAAAAGGCAGGGCTTTTCCCGACAATTCAGGATTTTCACTCATAGCACCCATTGCAGCCGCACCGATTTTTCCTACAGCCATACCGCCAGCAAGACATGCAACACAAACAGCAAGAGCTGCCGCAATATATTTCAAGCCACTGGAAGATTTTTCTGATGTTTCCGTTTCTTCAACAGATGTCTGCTGAACTGCGGCCACTTCAGTTTTAGGCTCTGCGTCATCGGAAGACTGAGCAAAAACAGAGAAAGTTGAAAAGCACAAAAGTGCGGCCAATAAAGCAAAAATTTTTTTGTTCATAAAAAAACCTCTTTTTACAATCTATCTGCTAGATTGAATTTATTTTATTTTGAATCACCGTAAAATAAATTATTTTCAGTGGTTCTCATTATAGACAAAGGAAAACGGTTTAAACTCCCGCCCCGTTTCGTTGAAGAATTTTGAGAAAAACTCATAATACTGAAGTCTTATAACCTGGATTGCCACAATCATTCCCTCAAGAACAATTACAATGGCATTTCCAACAATAAGAATCAGAAGTTTAGCTGCGTCAGGAGCAATACTGCACATTTTTGCAATAATAAATCCCAAAACTGCATGAGCCAGAGCAAAAGCACCAACCCTCACAAAACTTATGGAGTTGGAAAGGTATGTAGAAATTACTTCGATTAATTCTACGATTCCACCTATAAGGGCAGAGCCAATTCCATTTTCAAGTACAGGCTTTTCGCCGTTAAATAATCGTTCAAAAGGCGAACCGAAAGCTGCAAAAAACAGGGTAATTCCAATAAAGCACCAGTCGAATTTTGAAGGATGATGATGAAGGAATGCAACGGAAAGGGCAAAAAATACCACATACCAGAAAAACAGTGCCCCAGCAAGACCAGTTTTTCCAAAAAAAGCACTTCCAAATTCTTTAGAAGCAATTTTATTCAAAAAGTTTATTATAAGCCCTATGGAATTTATAACAAAACCTACAGCCATAGTAAAACCGAAAATTCCAAAAATAATATTTATAGGATTTGCAGACTGCCAGAATTTCATTTCCAGAATCGGAGTTCTGCTTTCACCAAAAAGCCCGGTTAAAAACAGAGAAATTCCGTCCAATGCACCTTCTGTGGCAAAAAACTCCCCTGTAAGCAACCCCATAATCATACTTGAACAGCCGATTGCAATAAATACAGGTGCAAATTTATTCCAGTTACCGATTTTTATGACTTTTGCAGCCATTAAAATTCCAAGAAGAAAAAAAACAAGCCCCTGACCTGCATCACCGAACATAATTCCAAAAAGAAGCGTAAAGAACATTGCAACAAACGGTGTTGGATCAATAGTTCCGTAAGCAGGACTTCCATAACTGAAAATCATTCTTTCAAATGCACCGATAAATTTACCGTGATGAAGTTTTACAGGAACTTTTTCATTTCCGGTTCTTACAGTATTCACTTCCCCCGGCTCAAAAATTCTAATGGCAACTCTTCCCTGAGAAAGGGCATCAAGTTCTTTCATAAGAGAATGGCAGTCAGCCTCTGGAATCCACCCTGTAAGCCTGTATACAAGATCAGTTGATTCAAGGCTGTTTTTTAATGAACAGATTTGTGCTCCAATAGAAAAAGCACCTAAAAATTTTACAAGAAAATCTTTATGGGTTTTTGACATATTCTTTTTTTCTTCTTCAAGAAGCTGAACTTTCTTCTCACATTCATTTTTCTGTTTTTCAAGACCGGCAAGAACATCATCAGGAACACCTTTAAAATCATGAGGAATTTCCATATTGACAAATCCTGCTTCCTTTAATTTTGAATCTACAGAAAATCTTCCTTTTTTTGAAGTTGCAACAAGGATTCTTGAACGGTCTTCTCCCAAAGGAACAACAACTGCCCGCCCTCCCGTTTCTTCAACAATCCGGTCATAATTCTGAGGATCAATCTGTCCTATTTTCATGGTGAGGAAAGTCATCTGCTCAAATTGAGAATATGCAATTTTTAAGTTTGCAAACGATTTTGCTTCTTTATAGGCATCTTCGACTTTTTTTAATTCACTGGCAGCTTCCATTTCTCGGGAACGCAAGTTTTCTACAACAGAAAGAAATTTCTGGCACAAAACCCTGTCATATTCAGTAGGTCTGGTAAAATTCTGTAAATCGGAAGTATTAATATCTCTGGCATTAAGAAAAGATCTGGCACTTTTTAATTTAGAAAGTACCTCTTCATCTTCGTTTACTGCACCAGCATTACTTTCGATCTGATTTTGAAACTGGAAATTTCCCTTTTTTCCAAGACATTCAATTACACCGTCAATGTCCTCTTTTAAGACCATAAGCTCAACAAGACGCATTTTAGCTGTTTTTGCCATTATTCTCCTCCAAGCCGCAGACCTTCAGTAACACGGCGGATATTGTCAAGTTCATTCTGTTTAATTTTAAAATAGCACACAAGGCTCATTGATGAAACAGGGAATTTATGAAAAGCCGAGAAATATTTTTTTAACTGAACTTCATAGACTTTATTTTCTACCCATCGGGGATCAACTTCCCAAAACATTCCGTCAACACAGGAGTTAATAAGATTTTTGTATTTCCAATTTTTCCAGTCGTCAAACCGTGAAGTATCCCATGCAAGGATTTTTACAGCATCTCCAGCAAGAGTATCATTTTCGCCTTTACCAGTGTCTTCAAAAAAAAGTCTTTCGGTTATTTCTTCCGGGGTCATTTTATAATAAACTTTCAGTCTTAAAGCCCACAGTATATTATTAAAAGAAATTTCAGAAGCAAAAATGTCCATTACAGCATTCCTAACATTCAAAGGCATTTTTCTTACGGAATGCCATAATTTTGAAAGATATTGAAAATCAAGTTTTGTATCCATTTCCTGCTGCATAAAAATTTCAGGAACTTTGTTATACCATGATAAACAAGAGCCAGCCGTTATTTTTGAAATATCCGGCCAGGAATCGTATTTTAAAAGTGCGTATTTTCCAAGTTTTAAAATTCGGGGAAAGCCAGTTTCTTTAA
>CAMAFU010000145.1 GCA_945833725.1 uncultured Treponema sp. | reverse complement strand
CTTACATTGCGTCTTTCGGGTGATGCCAACGATGCGGTGGGAAAAGGCTTAAGCGGCGGCAAAATTGTTGTGCAGGTTGCTGAAGATTTTGAAGGCAGGGAAGACGAAAATATTATTGCAGGTAATGTGGCCTTTTTTGGTGCTACAAGCGGAAAGGGCTTTATTAACGGTGTTGCCGGCGAAAGGTTCTGCGTAAGGAATTCCGGGGCAACTGTTGTTGCTGAAGGTTGCGGCGATCACGGTCTTGAGTATATGACTGGCGGAATTGCCGTTATTCTTGGAAAAACCGGTAAAAATCTTTGTGCGGGAATGTCTGGCGGTGTGGCTTATATTCTTGACGAAAACCATGACCTTTACAAACGGCTTAACAGGGAAATGGTTTCCATGTACGAACTGGATGACTGCGCAACTGTTGCCCGGGGAAAAACAGATGTGGAAATTCTGCGGGAAATAATTCAGCAGCATTATCAGGAAACTCTTTCTAAAAAAGCTGGGGAAATTCTTGAAAATTTCCAGGATTACATTCCTAAGTTCAAGAAAATTATTCCAAAAGATTATTACAGGATGATGAGTGAAATTCAGAAAGCTGAAGAGCAGGGCGAAGAAAAGGAACAGGCCGTTATGACTGCGTTCAAAAAATGCACTGCCTAAGGCTTTATGGGAGTAGTTGAAAATGGGTTTAAAAGATGAATGCGGGGTCTGCGGAATTTTCAGACCGGAAAATACTGATGATGATTCTACTGCCGCTTCCATGGCTTATTTTGCCCTGTTTGCATTGCAGCACCGGGGGCAGGAAAGTGCCGGAATTGCTGTAAGTAATGGTGATTCCATTAACTTAAAAAAACAGATGGGGCTTGTAGGTGATATATTTTCCCCAGAAGATTTTTCTGAATTGAAGGGAAGAATTGCTGTGGGTCATGTAAGATACGCAACGGCAGGGGGCAGAACTATTGAAAATGCCCAGCCGCTTTTAAATACCTTTAAGCTGGGTCCTCTTGCCCTTGTCCATAACGGTCAGCTGGTAAATTATGAGCCTTTGCGGGAAATGCTGGAAGATTCTGGAAGTACTTTTAATTCCTCCAGCGATACTGAAGTTATTCTTAAGCTGATTGCCCGTTCATACAAAACTGGTCTTGAAAAAGCCCTTATAAACACAATGCAGCTTATAAAAGGTTCTTATGCCCTGTGTCTGCTTACAAATGACAGCCTTATTGGAATAAGGGATCCTAACGGAATACGCCCTCTTATTCTTGGAAAACTGCCGGAAACAGACGGAAAGGCTGGCGGCTATATTCTTGCCAGCGAAAGTTGTGCCATTGATTCTGTAAACGGTGAAGTAATACGGGATATTCTGCCTGGCGAAATAATAATAATAAACAATGAAGGTATAAAATCTCTTTCAATTCCTCAAAGCATAAAAAAACAGACATGCGTATTTGAATATGTGTATTTTGCCCGCCCCGACAGCGTAATAGACGGCATTCCCATTCAGGAGGCAAGATACAGGATGGGGGAGGCTCTTGCCGCAGAAAGTCCTGTAGATGCTGATGTTGTTGTGGGCGTTCCTGACAGCGGAATTGGTGCGGCTATGGGATATGCAAAAGCTTCTGGAATTCCTTATGTTACCGGTATAATTAAAAATAAATATGTGGGAAGAACTTTTATTGCACCTACGCAAAAAGAGCGGGAAAACATGGTTTTTGTAAAGCTGAATGCAATTTCCAGTGATTTAAAGGATAAGAGGGTTGTTGTAATTGATGATTCTATTGTCCGGGGAACTACAAGCCGCCGTCTTGTGCAGATTCTTCGCAGGGCCGGGGCCAAAGAGGTGCATTTTCGGGTAAGTTCGCCGCCTGTAAAATTTCCCTGCCATTTGGGAATTGATACTCCCAGCAAAAATGAGCTTATTTCAAGTCAGCACGAAGTAAATGAAATTTGCAGCGAAATTGGTGCGGATACTCTTGCCTTTATAAGCTTGGAGGGGATGATAAAGGCCCTTGGAAGCGACTGTTTCTGTAAAGGCTGCTTTTGCGGAGAATATCCTGTTTAAGACCGGAAGGCATACACGCTGATTGTGTAATGTCATTGAAAAACCGTTTTTATTTCGATATTATCTATACTCAACTGTTTACATATTAAAAATAACAGTATTTTGCCGGCATTTTTGATCCGGTGTATTTTGTGCTGTCTGCCTTTAAAATGGAGGTTTGCCTTATGGAAAATAAATACGATTTTACGATTGAACAATTGGGTCCCTGCAAAGTTCATTCTCCTATTGAACTTTCAACAAAACATGGAGAATTCAGGGCAAATTATGTAAAGGATTCTTCTTATGTGCGCTATAAGGTAAATGTTTTTGACGATGAAGAAAAAAGCGATGGTCTTGATTCCAGCAACCTTATGCAGAAAGCAGGTCCCAGGGAATATATTTATTTTAATCCTGCTCATGTTACAGCCGGTATTTGTACTTGCGGCGGGCTTTGTCCGGGGTTGAACGATGTAATAAGGGCTGTGGTAAGATGTCTTTATTACCGTTACGGCGTAAAAAAAATCAGGGGTTTCCGTTTTGGATTTAAAGGATTTTTTCCGGAAACTGGTTTTGATACAGTAGAACTTACACCTTTTAATGTTGACGACATTCATAAAATAGGCGGTTCTTTTTTGGGAACAAGCCGGGGCGGCGGAAACAGGGTTTCTGAAATTGTAGATGCCATTGAGTCTTTAAGCATAAACATGCTTTTTATAATTGGCGGCGACGGTACCCAGAGAGGTTCTTTGGACATTGCCAACGAAATTGAAAGGCGCGGTCTTAAAGTTGCTGTAGTGGGTATTCCAAAAACTGTAGACAACGACCTTCTTTTTATTGACAGATCTTTTGGCTTTGAAACGGCAGTTCAGCGGGCTACAGAAGCTGTTACTTCAATTCACATGGAAGCATACAGCCAGATAAACGGAATTGGACTTGTAAAACTTATGGGCAGGGAATCTGGCTTTATTGCAACGGCAACGGCTCTTTCCAGCCACGAAACGAATTTCTGTCTTATTCCTGAAGTTCCTTTTGATTTGGACGGACCGAACGGCTTTTTAGCTCATCTGGAAAAAAGGGTTTTTGAACGGCATCACGCTGTAATTATTGTTGCAGAAGGCGCAGGTCAGGAACTTTTTAAAGATACAGGGGAAACGGATGCCAGCGGAAACAAAAAACTTGGCGATATTGGAATTTATCTTAGGGATAAAATAAACGAATATTTCCAGAAAAAAGGCATTCACATTAACTTGAAGTATGTTGACCCAAGTTACCAGATTCGTTCTTCTGTTACAACGGCCAACGATTCAATCTACTGCGAAAGGCTGGGAAGTTACGCCGTTCATGCTGCAATGGCCGGTAAAACAAAAATGGTTGTAGGCCTTGTAAACGAAAAATATGTTCATATTCCAATAAAAATGGTTACCATGAAGCGTAAATTTGTAGATCCGGAAGGTGCTTTGTGGAGAGATGCCCTCGACGCAACACGCCAGCCGATTTTAATGGTAAACAATTTGAATTCTGTAACACCAAGAGAACAATAAAACTTCCGTATACTTTTTTATAATACGGCTGCAGGTTGTTCTTTATTTATAAGGCTGATTTTTCCGGCTTTTTAATTCTTTTTTGGCGGGGTAAAAAATGAATTCTGCAATGGTTGCAAAGATTATGGCATTTGTGCTTTATCTTGGCATGATGATTTATGTTGGTTTAAAAAATGCCAACAAAAACAACAGTTCTTCGGACTTTTTTCTTGGCGGAAGAAAGGTTGGTCCTTGGGTAACGGCTCTTTCGGCAGAGGCTTCCGATTCTTCTGCCTGGCTTTTAATGGGATTGCCGGGCTTATGCTATTTAGGCGGTGTTAAAGAAACTTTCTGGACTGCTTTGGGGCTTATTCTTGGCACTTACCTTAACTGGCTTTTTGTTGCAAAACCTTTGCGCAAATGTTCCATTGCTTTTGGCGATTCTATAACAATTCCTGAATTTTTTACAAACCGTTTTAAAGACAAATCTCATGTGCTTTCGGTACTTTCTGTTCTGTTTATTGTGTTTTTCTTTACTATTTACACAGCTTCCGGTTTTGTTGCCTGTGCAAAGCTTTTTAATTCTGTTTTCGGACTTAACTATTACATTGGGCTTAGCATAGGTCTTCTTGTTATACTTTGCTACACTGTAACAGGCGGATACACTGCCGTATGTACGACAGACTTTATTCAAGGTGCCCTTATTTTTATTGCCTTTGTTGTATCTGCCTTAGTTGCTGTTATTTCTTTAGGAGGACCTGCAAATGCCGTTGCGCAGGTTCAGAATTTTAACCTTGCTGCTGTTGCTGGAAAATTTGGAGAAACATTAAAAAATTCTTTCGTAAAAAATTCAACTTACAGCGGAATGAACATTGTGTCTGCCCTTGCCTGGGGATTGGGCTACTTTGGAATGCCACACATTATTGTTCGCTTTATGGGAATTGAATCTAACGACTCCATAAAAAAAGCCCGCCGCATTGGTACTGTGTGGATGGTTATTTCCTACATTGGTACTTTCCTTATTGGAACGCTGGGTACTGTATATCTTTTTAAGAACGGCATTCTTCTTGGAACTGAACAGGGTGTTGTTGTAGATGGAATAAATGCCTTTGGAGATGCGGAAACTGTTTTCTCTGCCACAATGCAGAAAATGTATCCGCCTTTTCTTGCAGGAATTTTCCTTTGTGCAATTCTTGCGGCTTCCATGTCTACTGCCGACTCTCAGCTTCTTGCAGCTTCTTCTGCTGTAGGTCAGGACATTTATAAAGGAATTATAAATAAAAATGCTGATGAGCAGTCTGTTCTTAGAGTAAGCCGCCTTACGGTGTTTATAATTGCCGCTGTTGCCCTTCTTCTTTCCCTTAATCCGAATTCGTCTATTTTCAGTCTTGTTTCTTATGCCTGGGCTGGTTTTGGTTCTACTTTCGGACCGCTTGTTCTTCTGGCAATTTACTGGCGTGGAATGACATGCAAAGGTGCTGTTGCCGGTCTTCTTGGTGGAGGAATTACTGTTGTAACATGGCATCAGCTTAAAGGTGGAATTTTTGACCTTTACGAAATTGTTCCGGGCTTTTTAGTATGTCTTTTGCTTGCTGTTGTTGTTTCACTTTTCGACAAAAA
>CAMAFU010000144.1 GCA_945833725.1 uncultured Treponema sp. | reverse complement strand
AAAACTTACACTGGTAGTAACAGGCAGCATAAACAATAAAAACGAAATACGGGAAACAATAGAACAGTCTTTCAGTCAGTTTCAGCCTGCAAAACACAAGGAAAACCAGAAAAAAAGCACCGAAAAATCTTTCCATGTTCGGCAAAAAACAAAAATGAAAGTTCCCCCTCTTCCACAAAAAACAATAAAAGTTCCAGTAATTCACCGTTTTTTCACCGACATATCACCCGAAAAAGCAGGTCCCCGCCCTCCAGTATTAATTCCCACAACAGATTTTTCCGATCCCATGATTTTTCTAATAGAAGGGCCTTCAGAACAAAACCATGACAGTCCTCTGTTCAATGCACTTCTCTATCTTTTACAAAACCGGCTGCAGAAAAAACTTTCTTCAGAACAGACCGTTATTGCAGAACCTTCAGGACAGAATCTTCCGTATGCCCATCTTATAATAACAAAAATAAAAAGCATCCGGGAAATCGAAAGCAAATACAGTCAGACAGTCAAAGAAATTCTAAGTGAACTTGAAAATTACATGAACAGAAAAATAGCATCAGTTCACGACCTTAAAAAAAATAAACTTCTTCTTGAACTGGAAGAATTGTGGATATTAAATGAAACAGAAACATCAGAACCTCAAAAAGAAGCAGACCTTATACAAAAAAGCATAAGAAACGGCAGTCCAACCCTTTACCTAGACAACTGCCAGACAATATTAAATGCCACAGAAGAAGACTACTACATTGTTGCAAAATATTATTTTTCCGAAAAAAAACCGCTGAAAATCTACTCAAAAGATACAAAAAACTAAAAGCAGCAGGCAGCCATGATGATGGTTGAATTTTGCCGAATTCCCAAAAGCTTTAAAAGTGAGCACGATAATTTTTTTATAAACAAATTGACGGCAAAAAATTTCAATGATAAAATGAATTTTAACTTTAAGTGCAGGGTGTACTGTGCCCTGTTTTAATATATCATAAATCGGAGCTCGCTTTGTTCAATTCAGATGCAATAGCATATATTCCCCTTTTTTCCACGGCAGTTGTAGCACTGCTCATTTTTGTTTTTCTTGCAATAATAAAGGCTCGCAATACAGCAAAAGTAAGTTTTCTCTCCTTTTTATCCCTTGCAGTTATTATTTTCGGCTGTGTATATACGGCTTTACATCCGGGTATGTCTCTTTTTTCAACAATGCTTCTTATTGCTGCGGCAATAATAATTCCTTATGTCATTATGCTTGCCTTTGGAAAACCTAAGCCAAAAGAACTTAAGGAACAGACAGAAGAATCATTAAAAAAACCGGAAATCATTGTAGAAGAACTGCCGCCAGAACAAATAAACCTTGTTGAAAAAGGCCGTGCTTTTTCTCTTTTAGCAGCAGATACATTCGGAAAAAAAGAGGGAATGCAGTCTCTTTTGGACACAATAAATAAAACATGTATGGATGTTACAGGTGCAGATGGAGGGGCAGTTCTTCTTGTAGACGATTTTGAAGATTCAATCAATGTAAAATCCTTTGCAGGCGATTTTCCGCCTCCTTACAAACTTCCGTCAGATATGCCCCATAAACCGCTGAGAGTTTCTACGAGTTTTAAATTTGCCAATTTTCCTTTACGGGACAATATTTTCGGAGAAGTTGCAAGTTCCGGAAAAGCTGAACTTATTACTCAGCCGTTGAAAGACTCAAGAATTTTCCAAAACGGTCCGGAAGATTTTTTAAAGCTGGGAAGTTTTATTTTTGTTCCAATCCAGCTCCGCGACAAAGGCATTGTTATAGGTCTTATTGCACTTTCTAAAAATGCTGGAACAGAAGTTTTTACCCAGCAGCATTTAGATTGGACATTAACATTAGTTTCCTTTGCAGAAACGGCTCTTAAAACAGCATACAGCTTTATGGAATACAGTGACCGGCACGAAATTTCAAAAGAAAGCGAAGTTGCCGCAACTCTGCAGAACACTCTTCTTCCAAAAAAAATTCCGCCGCTTTCAGGAGTTAATCTTGGTGTATTTACAGAACACACTGAAGGAGTCTGTTCAGATATTTACGACATAATACCTGCCCGTCAGGATCGCGTTTCTTTTGTACTTATGGATGTTGCCGGTAAAGGAACAAATTCTTTCCTTGTAATGTCAATGTTAAGGGCAATGATTCGCCTTGTTGTAAATACGCCGCAATCTGCAGGAACAATTTTAAGTTGGGCAAACAGAGAAATATGCAGCGAAATAAATTTTGATCACTTTGCTTCCACAGCTCTTATTAATTTTAATCCTGTAAAGAAAACTATACAGGCCTCTGCTGCAGGTACAACACCAATTCTCCTGTATTCTTCACAAAAAGGAAACATCGAAAAAAAATCTGTAAGCTGTGAACCTTTAGGTGTAGAAAAAACAACTTCTTACAGAGATATTCAGTTTACAGTTTCGCAAGGTGATATTATAATAACATATACAGATGGCTTGGTTGAAGCGTTGAATTCAACTGGAAAGCAGTATTCAACGGAGCGTCTTGCGTCTGTCATTAAAGAAAACTGTAAGCTGAGCGGTAAAGAAATTGCCAGCTTAGTCAAAACAGACATAAAGAAGTTTATCGGATCAGAAAGTTTACATGATGATCAGACACTTCTTTTAATAAAAATACAATAATTAAAAATCTGCGTATTTTCTGTCAAAACGGAATTTCGCCAGAGGCAGTTTTAAGCGTTGCTGTAATCAACTGTCTGTTCAAAACTTTTGTATTTAACAGGAAATTTAAGGAGTATTTCTTATGGAACTGAAAATTCGAAAAAATGGGGAAGTCTATATTATCGATGTAAATGGAGAAATGGATCTTTACAATTCGTATAAGCTGAAAGAACTTGTAATGAAAATGCTCGAAAAAAATGTAAAGAACTTCATTATAAATCTTGAACAGGTTGACTACATCGACTCCTCTGGAATCGGTGCACTTATTTATATATGTTCAACAATCAAAAAAATGAACTTAAAGCTTGCCATTGCAAACATACACGGCTCGGTAAAAAAAGTTATCGAATTAACTAAATTAATGGGTTATTTTCCGATTGCTAACAGCATCGAAGAAGCTCTCTTAATGGTAAACGAATAATACAATATTGCTTACACATTCTGCTTTCCTTTATGATAAGCAGATTATTTTATCAATCATATTATTTTGGAGTAAAATACTATGGAACAGTACAAAGAATTGCGTTCAGACGATAATGACCCGTTGTTCGATACAACTAATATGCTATACAAGGAATTTCCTTCAGACTTTAGGCAAATCCGTTATTTTACACTTCTTATCGTTCAGTCTGCCCCATTGGAAATAAAAGAAATAAATCTTTTGGAACAGCAAATTTCAGAAGTAATAAAAAATGCCGTAAAACATGGAAATAACTGCGATATAAACAAAAAAGTCCGTGTTTGGTATTCTTTCAGTCCATCCCATGCACATCTTATTGTAAAAGATGAAGGCGAAGGCTTTAAAGATTTAGAAAAATGGAATGAATTTAACAGAAAGCGTTTGGAATGTCTTCATAATTCAAATTTTGAAGAACTTGCAAACTATGTTTCTTTCAGAACAAAAAAGTCCGATGATCAGGATGGAGGAAACGCACTTTTTGCTGCTCTTGAATATTGGGACGGAGGCTATGTATACAACGGCAAACGAAACGGAGTTGCAATGCTTAAACGGTTCCAAAAAAGCACCACGGTGTTGCGTTGGAAGACTAACCACAGTGCATAGCAAAAAAAAGGTTCTGATAAATATGTCAGAACCTTTTTTTATTAAAAAACATTTTTAAGTAGAAACGCTTTTTATAACTTCAACTGTTTTTTTTACAGTCTTTTCCCAGTCGAACGATTTAGTCCATTTTAAGCCGCCTTCTTTCAGTTTTTTCCGAAGAGTTTTATCTACAGCTATCGACTCCATCGCCATGGCCATTTCGTTAATGTTATCACTGTCAAAAAATATGGCATTGCTTCCGGCAATTTCAGGCAAGGCACCGTCTTTAGAACAGGCCACAGGAACACCTGTTGCCATAGCCTCTAAAACAGGAAGAGCAACACCTTCATTAACAGAAGGAAAAATACAACCATCAGAACCTGCATACAGCAAGGGAAAACTTTCATGGGGGAAAAATCCTGTAATAAAAATTTCAGATGCAAACGGAGAAGCAAGGATTTCCTTTTTTATTTCTTCAGTAACATCCCCTTCACTTCCAGAAAAAACAAGCCGATGCTCCAACCTTGTTTTTGATTTAAAAATATTAAAAGCCCTGATTAATTGAATATGTTTTTTTGTTTCTGAACACATTCTGGAAGCATAAATGAAATAGGGCCGTTTTATTGCAAAAGGCTTTATATCCATAAGATTTGGAGAAAGAATTTCTCTGGGATAAAACTCAGAATGATTTATTCCATTGTGAATGACAGAAATTTTTTCTCCAGGTATTCCAAGTTTTATTAAATCTTTGCGGATAAAGTGACTGGCACAAATGATTTTTGTAATATTTCTAAGTCCCAGCAAAATTCTCTGCTTTTGAAAGAAAAATTTTTCCGCCGAATAAAGCTCAGAAACAACATCATTAATAACGGCAACACCAGGAACAGTGCAATGCAACGGTATAAATTGAGCACCCGCCGCATAAATAACAGCGTCATAGCCTTGTTTTTTTGCAAACCGGTCAACTCTAAAAAAATGCCATAGTAATTCAGAATTCCGGCTGTCGGAAAGATTTACCGCTTTGTATGTAAGCCCATTATCTGCTCCGAAAGTATATCTGTCAATTTCAGCACCAAAAAGCTCAAAACTTATTTCTTCTGAATTATGAAGTTGTGCACAAAACGAAGACAAATACGAACCAATTCCAGATTTTCCATGATTGCAACCAAAAGTATCAATTCCAACCTTCATATAGAACAGGATTATAGCAAAGTTATTTTTTATATGCTATAGTTCTTTCATGAATAACGAACTTACTTTTGAATCGTTAAATATTCTGCCGGTTCTATCAGAAAATCTTAAAAAAAATGGAATAACAACTCCAACAGAAATTCAGAAACAGGCAATTCCAGTATTGCTGCAAGGAAAATCCCTATTATTTCAAAGTGAAACGGGAACCGGCAAAACATTTGCATATCTGCTTCCCTTTCTTACAAAAATACTTCAAGAAAATTCCAGTTCAAAATCAATAAAACTTCTTATAATTTCACCTACAGTAGAA
>CAMAFU010000143.1 GCA_945833725.1 uncultured Treponema sp. | reverse complement strand
ATACGACTGTATCTTCGCTTTTAAGTGAAAAACTTGGCATACGGCTTATAAACTATACATTCAGGCAGCTTGCTGCAGAAAAAGGCCTTACTTTGGCGCAGGTAATTGAAAATGCAAAAATCGATGACAGTTATGATGTTTATGTTGATACGCATCAGGTTGAACTTGCAATGGAAGGAAATTGTGTTTTGGGCAGCCGTCTGGCAATTTGGATGTTGAAGAAAGCCGATTTGAAAATATATCTTTATGCTGCGGAAGAAACCCGGGCACACAGAATATTTAACAGGGAAGGCGGAAAAATTGAAGATATAGTTAGTTTTACTTCAATGAGAGACAGCGAAGACAGCCGCCGCTATAAAAAACTTTACGGAATTGACAATAACGACTATTCTTTTGCCGATTTGGTAATTGATACTGCAAAATACTCTCCTGAACAGATTGTAGATTTAATTGTAGATGAAGCCCTAAAGCGTTCCCTTGTTAAGGAAACAGAATTATAAAAAAAGGATGCAGAAAATAAACTTCTGCACCCTTCAATGCTGCATTTACCGGCAGTACTGTATTTTTATGCTGCCAGTTCTGCATGTTTTATAACAGAAACTGTTTTTTTAGTATTTGGATTCTGCGTAGCCAATCCAGCCGTCTTTTTCTATGAGAGCTTTTTCGAAACCTTCCAGTTTGAACGGATAGCTTTTTGAAAGTGAGCCTGCAATAAGCTTAACTTTCCATGTGCCGTCGTCCTTTTCTTCTATTTTGCATTCACAATCTTTGTCTGCAAAAGTGCGGAACATGTCTTCTATGTCTTTTTTAGGCATATCTAAAGCCAAAAGTCCGCAGTTATACATGTTTTGACGGAAAATTCTTGCAAAATTAGGAGCAATGACAGTATAAATGTTATTGACTTCCAGTGCCCAGGGTGCATGTTCCCGGCTTGAGCCACAACCGAAATTTTCCCGTGTGATTATAACCCTTTTGCCAGGAACATCTCTTTTTGCATCAAAACCCTCAAGTTTTAAATCTTCAAGACAGTATGGCTTTAATGCCTGTTTTGAGATTTCTGTCAGGTATTTTGCAGGAATGATTTCGTCGGTGTTAATGTCCGAACGATCCAAGAACAATACAGGTCCACCAAAAGATTTCATAATTTTCCCCTTTTTTGTGTATTTTTATCCTTTATAAAGCTCAGAATTTGTTATAGTGCCGGCAATGGCTGTTGCTGCAGCAGAGGCTGGACTCATAAGATGAACCATTCCTCCTTTTCCCATACGGCCGTTGAAATTTCTGTTTGTTGTAGAGGCACATACTTCTCCTTCTGCCAGAACACCGTTAGACATGCCAAGACAGGCACCGCATGTTGGGTTTGTAACGCAGAATCCTGCTTCCATAAAAATATCGATTATGCCTTCTTTGAGAGCCATCTGATAAATTTTTGGAGTAGCCGGAGATACAATGCCTCTTACGCCCTCTGCAATGTGATGACCTTTAAGAACCTGTGCGGCAATCCGCAAATCTGAAATACGGCCGTTTGTACAGGAACCGATGTAAACCTGATCAACTTTTGTTCCTTCCATTTTTGAAACTTCCATTATTTGATCTGGTTTATAACCTACAGTACATACAGGATTTAAATTTGAAAGATCTTCTGTAATGACTTTTTCGTATTCTGCATCGTCGTCATCTTTCCATTTTTTGTAATCTTCTACAGCAGCTTCTTTTGAAGGGTATTCGTCTTTAATGAATTCCCAAAGGTAATCTACTGTTTTTTCATCTGGAAAACATATTCCGCTTGTACCGCCGGCTTCTACAGCCATATTGCACAGTGTCATGCGTTCTTCCATGTTCATGTTGTCAATTATAGGACCTGTAAACTCTACTACGCAGTTTGTAGCCCCGTTAACACCGATTTTTCCGATTAAGTGAAGAATTACATCTTTAGCAAATACGCCTTCTTTAAGCTTTCCCTGAAGAACAAATTTTATTGTTTTTGGTTCACGGAAAGAACATACGCCTTTTAAAATTCCGACTTCTAGATCTGTTGTTCCCACTCCTGCGGCAAATGCGCCGAAAGCTCCGTGGGTACAAGTATGGCTGTCTCCCATAATTACAGTAAATCCAGGTCTTACATAACCTTTTTCAGGGAAGATTGCATGGCATACACCATTTGAACCAATATCAAAAAAATCTTTTATATTATTTCTGTGAGCCCAATCCCTGAGTATTTTTGACTGTGTGGCAGTTTTGCTGTCTTTAGACGGTGTTACATGATCAATTACGGCCTTTATTTTTTCAGGATCAAAAACACGGTCTTTCCCCCGTTCTGCCAAATCGTTTATGGCTACTGGAGTTGTAATTTCATGACAAAAAACCCTGTCAAGCTTAAGGACATAAGTTCCTTCAAAAGGCTTGTCTACAAGGTGTGAATCAAAAATTTTTTGGGCTATAGTCTTTCCCATAGTTCTTTAATCTCCCTTAAAAAATTAAGTATTATTAAAGAATAATACTTGCACAATGAATTTTAGTCAATCAACATAACACACCGTATAAAATTCATTTAGAACTTTCATACAAAATATAATCATTATTTTTTGATTTCCAAAGAAAAAAAAATTATTTATTTACCTGATTTATTGGATTTCCTGAAAGAAATGCTTTTAAATTTTCCAGAGCAATTTCAAAAAGCTTTTCCCTTGTTTCTTTTGGAGCCCAGGCTATGTGTGGTGTAATAACGCAGTTTTTGGCATGCAGAAGCGGACAGGACTGAGACATTGGTTCACTTGAAAGCACATCTGTTCCGTAACCGCCCAGTTTATTTTCGTTTAATGCCTGTGCAATGTCATTTTCGTCAACAAGACCGCCTCTGGCTGTGTTTATTATTATTGCTTCAGGCTTTACAAGAGAAAGGGTTTTTCTGTTTATGATTTTTGAAGTTTCTTCTGTAAGGGGAGCATGGAGCGTTATTATGTCGCTGGAAGAAAGAAGTTCTGAAAATGATACGGACTTTTCTGTTCCTGTAAAAGAATTTTTGTTGTGTACGCAGATTTGAACATTCATGCCGAATGCACGGGCAATTTCTGCGGTTTTTCTGCCGATTGAACCGAAACCGAAAATACCGATGGTTTTTTCGCAAAGTTGAGAAAGAGGTTTTTTCCAGTAGCAGAAATCCGGACTTTTTATCCAGTCGCCGTTTTTAACAGAATCGTTATGAAGCTGTACAAGATTTGTGAAATTCAAGATGAGGGAAAAAACATGCTGAGCAACAGATTCTGTAGAATAGGCCGGAATGTTTGTAACAACAATATTTCTTTCGGAGCAGGCTTTAAGGTCTACGACATTATAGCCTGTGGCAAGAATGCCTATGTATTTAAGGTTTGGACATAAATCAAGAACTTCTTTTGTAATCAACACTTTGTTGAGAAAAATTCCATCGGAAGTTCCAATGCGTGCAACTGTATCTTCCGGCCGGGTTCTGTCGTAAACCGTTAAATCGGCAAAATCTTTAAACTTTTCCCAGCTTAAATCTCCGGGATTTGCAGCATGCCCGTCTAAAACTGTAATTTTCATGGTTTTTAGGAATGTGTTTATTATGCGATAACTTCAACGCCGGTGGAAGCGATGGCAGCATTTATTGTCTGCTCGTCAACTCCGTCAAAATCAACTAAAACCTGAGACTTTTCGGCATTTGAAACACAATTTGACACTCCAGCTACGGCTTTAACCGCTGCATCAACTTTTGCACAGGTTTCAGCATCAAACATACCGACTACATAGATTTTTTTCTGCATAAAAATTTTGCCCCTAAATATTGGGATGAAATGCCGTAATAAAATTACTCATCCCAGTAAAAGTGTATTATATGAAGTATACAGTTTTACGATGATAATTACAACTTTTTTTAATTTGTAACAAAAATTTAAGAGTCTGACCTGGAAAAAGCTGATGAATCAATGGATTTTCCCAGCTGTCCGCAGGCACCTCCAATTTCTCGCCCTCTTCTTGTTCTCAAAGTTACATTAAGACCTGCTTCTTCCAGTGTTTTTATGAATTTGCGGCATTCGTTTCCGTCTGGTTCTGTAAACGGTAGTGTGGATACAGGATTCCATGGAATAAGGTTTATATTTACTTCCATTCCTTTTGCAAATTCAATCATATTTTTTGCGGACTGTTCACCGGTGTTTACATTATGGAGAAGGGCTGCTTCCAGAGTAACCCGTTTTCCAGTTTTTTCTATGTAGTATGATATGGCAGACTTTAATTCTGGAAGGGGGTTTGTTTTGCATACAGGCATTAATTCCGCGCGGAGAAGAGGATCTGCTGTTGTAAGGGAAACGGCAAGCCTTATGTGAGGTCCGTTATCTGCCAGATCATAAATGCCTTTTATGACTCCGGAAGTAGAAAGAGTTATTCTTCTTGCAGAGAGGTTTCTTCCCCGTGGGTCGGTTAATACCTGAATTGCTTTTCTGACAGATTTTAAATTCATCATAGGTTCTCCCATTCCCATAAAGACAATGTTGTCTAAAGTCCCGAAATTTTCTTCAAGAAAAAAGAACTGCTCTACGATTTCTTCTGGGTCAAGGTTTCGTGCAAAACCTAAGTGCCCTGTTTGACAAAATGCACAGTTCATGGCACAGCCTACCTGACAGGAAACACATGCTGTTTTCCGGCCTTTTTTATCTGTTAAAAGAACAGTTTCTACGGCAAAATTGTCTTTAAGGGTAATTTGAAGTTTTACAGTGCCGTCTGGATCTCTTAAAATTTTTGAAATGTACGAGCTTCTTAAAACAGCTTTTTCCTCAAGTTGATTTCGAAGTTCCGTACTAAGGTTTGACATTTTTTCAAAATTTGAAACGCCTTTTCCAATCCACTGAAAAATCTGTTTGCCCCGGAAGGCTTGGGGTAAGTTCAGTTTTTGCACAATTTCTTCTGGTAGAAGACCGGCAATGTAAATTTTTTCGTTATTAAAAGTGATGTCTGAATTATTCATAAAAATATCCTGCGAAAATCTGCTATTAAAGCTGCCCTTGAGAAAGTTTTGAAATCATTTCTGTAATGGCTGTGCTTTTTACGCCTGTTTTGCTGAAACTTTTAAGGCAGGTGAGGGCAGCATCTTTTTGATTTGTTTTTATGTAGCAGTCTGCCAAATCAATATATAGACGGTAATTTTTTGGTTCCCGTTTTATAAGTTCTTTAAGTTGAAGTTCTGCATCTTCGTAATTACCTTCACCTTTGCTTATTAAGGCCAGTCCTAAGGCAGCATATATGTCAAAGTCGATTTTCATTGCCCTGTTGTAATAGT
>CAMAFU010000142.1 GCA_945833725.1 uncultured Treponema sp. | reverse complement strand
TGCTGAACATACAGTTCATTTTTGCCGGTTTTCAAAAGAATTTCTGCAAAGGCATTTCTGGCTTCTTCGCTGTATGGATTGATTCTCAATGCCCTTTGATATTCATAGCGGGCTTCTTCTGCCTTAAAAAGTCTGGAAAAACTTGTTCCTTTGTTTACATGATACAAAGCAAGTTCTTTTCGCCTGTCATTTTCTAAAGGCAAAAACTCCGTAACAAGAAGTTCAAGGGCACTGCGAAGAATTTCATCGTAAGGAGATACTGTTAAAGCTGTCTGCCATACATCTACAGCCAGAGAATATTCTTCCTGACGGCAGTGTGTAAGACCTTTTAAATACCAGGGATGAACAGTGTTTCTGCTTCGGCTTATTAAATAATCACAAATATCAAGAACTTCATCATATTTTTTTTGGGCATACAGAATAGAAGAAAGAAGCATATAATATTCTTCTTTATCTGGCTCCAGTTGAACTGCTGTACGAGCTCTTTTTTCCGCTGCACTTAAATTTCCGTCTTTTGCTTCCAGATAGGCAGAAAAATAATAAACTTCACCGTCGGAAGCATGATATTCAAGGGCGTTTTGTATGTATTTCCGGGCAAGCGAAGTTTTTCCTGTTTCGAGAGAAAGAACTGCAAGAGAAAGAAGGGCTTTTCTGTTTCCACCCTGGCGTTTCAAGGCTTCCAGATAATAATTTTGTGCCGCATTGTAACTTCCATTAAAAAGCTGTATTTCGGCCAGCCCAAAACGGGCATCCACATCATTTGGATATTCCAGAATTATCTGATTAAAAATTTCTTCCGCCTGTTCAAGTTCTCCTAAGGAAACAAGGCACATTCCCTTTAAATTCAAAACTTCCCGGCGGTTCTTTGACAGCTTAAGGGTATTTTCTATGTATGAAAGGGCAAGTTCAAAATCTTCAAGTTCGTAGTAAACACGGGCAAGAGCAAACCATGCATCGGCATAGGAAGAATTTATCTGTACTGCCTGCTGCAAATCTTCACCTGCCCCATAAAAGTCCATTCTGTTTATTTTTTCTATACCCCTGTCGTAAAACTGTTTTGCAGAAACTTTACCTGTTTGGGAAAAAGCCACAGAGGGAACAAGAAATAATGAGAGACAAAAAAAACTTAAAAATCTGACACAATTACCTTTTTTCATATTTGTTGACTGCTATTCTTCCTGAAAATCCTCTTCATCGGGAAGTTTTGTAACTTTTATAAGATTTACGCGATGCCCCTGCATATCCTGAACGATAAATTCAAAATTATTCCACTTAATTTTTTCTTCTTTTGCAGGAATTTTACCGAATAAATCAAGAACAAAACCACCCAAAGTGTCAAAATCTTCTGTAGGAAAATTTGAATTTATGTTTTCGTTTAAATCTTCCAGATTTACTCTGGCATCACACATCCAGGACATATCTCCCACAGAACAGACTTCTGCAACTTCGTTGTCAAATTCATCCTGAATGTCGCCTACAATTTCTTCGATAATGTCTTCCATGCAGACAATTCCGCTTATTCCGCCATATTCATCTACAGCAACGGCAATGTGAAGGTGCTTTCTCTTGAACTCCCGGAGCAGACCGTCTATTCTTTTTGATTCTGGAACAAAGTATGGAACGCGAAGAAGTTTCTGTAGATCAATTTCTTCGTGTCTGGAAATGGCAGCCAGCAAATCTTTTACATAAAGAATGCCAAGAACATTGTCGATTGATTCGCTGTAAACAGGAAACCTGGAATGGCCGCTTTCTGCAATTTTCTGGAGGAGTTCCTCCTGAGGTGTATCAATGGAAATAAAATCCACATCAATACGGGGAATCATTACTTCTTTAACGGAAGTTTCTGATAAATCTTCGATTCCCTTTATCATATCTTTTTTTTCTTCGATAAGACTTAAATTTTCTGATGCTTGGCCGTCATCCAGATTTGTTGATTCGGTTTTTGATGATGAACTGTTTTTTTCTTCATCGCTTTTTTTACTGAATTTAAAAATACTCATAAAATTCCTTTACCGTTTATTTTATAAAAGTTAAAACCTGTTACAGTTTCTATAGAATTATCGGATGTTTAATCATCAATATTTCAAAAAAAATTAAAATCACTTACCTGCTGCAGAATCTGTTCCTGAAGGCAGAGCATTTCATCTTCAACTTTGCTTCCGCTTTCTATATGGGCTTCTCCGTGATCCATTCCGTTTAAGTGAAGGGTACCATGAATAAGAAGCCGTTTCAATTCTTCATTTTGAGCAACATTAAAATATTCTGCATTTTTTGGAAGCGTTTCCAGACTTATAATCATATCGCCGATGCAAAGCCATTTACCTTCTTCATCTTCGTATTCTTCTCCGTTTTCAAAGGAAAGAATGTCCGTTTCTTTATCTATGTTTCTGAAACGGCTGTTTAAATCTTTTATAAAAGCATCATTGCAGAACAAAATTGAAATTTCTTCGCCGTCGTAACCAAGTTTTTGAAGCACAAGGCTTTCAAATTCCTGAACCTTATTAAACCACTCCGGCTCAGAAAGACCTTCCTGCATGGAAACAAGAATTCTATTCATGTAATTCTCCTGTAATCAGTTTTTTGTTCCTGTATTTTCCGAAATGCTCTTTTCTGATGTAAAAGAATCTGAAGAAGAGTCCGGATCTTTTTGATTCTGGTATTTTATTCTTCCGTGATAATATGCGGCCAGAATTGAAACAAATGTATCTTTTATTTTTGTAAGTTCTCCGAAAGTAAGGGCACAGTCATCCAGCTGATGAGATTCAATTTTTGCAGAAATAAGCTGCTGAATGAATTTTTCCAGCCGCTGTGCCGTAGGTTTTTCCAGAGATTTGCATGCCGCTTCTACTCCATCTGCAAGCATTACAACTGCACTTTCTTTTGTTGAAGGGCATCGACCGTCGTAGCGGAAATCGGATTCACTTATATCTGGATTTGTTTCCTTTGCCTTATTGTAGAAAAAAGTGATTACGCAGTTGCCGTGGTGTTCTGAAATTATGTCAATTACACTTTGAGGTAAATGAAGCTGCCGGGCTTTTTCTACACTTAAACGGATATGACTTTTTATTATGGAAACAGAAAGGGAAGGATTTAAATCTGTATGTTTGTTTTCTGTATCAATATTATTTTCCGTAAAATATTCAGGATGTTCCATTTTTCCTATATCGTGAAAATATGCAGCAACTCTGGCCAAAAGGGAATTTGCACCTATTTCCTTACAGGCACTTTCTGCAAGCTGGGCAACCATAAGACTGTGCTGATATGTTCCGCTGGCAGTAAGGAGAAATTTTCTGAGCACAGGAGTATTCTGATCGCTTAAATCCATAAGACGGAAAACAGAGGATGTATTCATAAGAATTTCTAAAGGCGTTAAAAGTCCTAAGGCAAGAATTCCAGAAAAAAAGCCGTTGGCAAAAACACCGGGAAGAACAAACCATGCGTCAGAAAAATTATCGTTAAATATAACTTTAAGTACAACAATGTAAACTGTATTTAAAAGGGCAATTCCGATGGATGAAAAAATCATGTCTATGCGCCTGTCAATGTTTCTTATTATTCTTACTATGGAAATTGAAGAAGCTAAGACAAAAAGAAAAGGAACAAGCTGAAAATTTGAAGAACAAAGTACGCCGAAAGATATGAGTATTGAAAAATAAAAACCGGAAATCTGTCCGAAAAGGACTGTAACAAGGGAAACACATAAAGTGGCAGGAATAATTGCATTGAGCCTGAAATCACCCTGAAATATAGCAGCTTTATCGCAGAAGGCTGTTACGCCGAAAACAAAAAGAAATAAAATTCCATCAAGTATAATTTCTTTCAGTTCAACTTTCCGTCCATACATGGCAGAACTGAAAAGAAAAAAAGCCATTGCACATATAAGCATAAAAAAAAGAATTTTATCTAAAAATGCCCGGTAATCGATATATGCCGGGGATGCAGCCATTTTTCTAAGCTTTAAATAATCTTCTTCGGAAATGGCAAAACCTTTTTTTGTAACTTTTTCTCCTTCTTCTATGGCAATCGGAAACTGTTCGTCGGGAGGAAGGGTTTTTGCAGCAACAATCGTTCTGTCTGCAATCTGCCCCGGTTCATATTCTTCGATGGAATAAGACGCAATAGTCTGCGCAGTATTTGCATCAAGATACAAAACGGCAGTTCCAAGAACAAAAACGGCAAAAAAAACAAGAAGTTTTGACCAGTTCCTTTTTATAAAATCTGACAGAGTAGCCAGAAATCGGTTTACGGGAGAAATATTCCCTGAATTATTTTGTTTCGGCATTTTCGTAAGCCTGCACGATTTTCCTAACTAAAGCAGAACGAACTACATCTTCATTCTGCATCTCCACAATAGAAATTTCAGGAATATCCTTTAAAATTTCCAGTGCCTGTACAAGGCCGGAGGGGATTTTTTTAGGAAGGTCTATCTGCGTAGCATCTCCTGTAACAAAGATTTTTGAATTCTCACCTAAACGGGTAAGAAACATTTTCATCTGCTCTCCTGTTGTATTTTGGGCTTCGTCTAAAATAACGGCGGCATTATTTATGGATCTGCCCCGCATGTAAGCCAATGGAGCAACTTCGATTATACCACTTTCCTGAAGTTTTTTCACTATTTCCGGTGTAAGGCAGTGATTCATGGAATCGTAAAGAGGCCTTAAATACGGATTTATTTTATCTTCCAGAGCACCTGGAAGAAAGCCAAGGTTTTCTCCAGCTTCAACAACAGGTCTGGTAAGAATTATTGAATTGACTTTGTGATTAAGGAGAAGACTTAAAGCCTGTGCAACAGCAAGAAAAGTTTTTCCTGTACCCGCAGGTCCCACTGCAAAAACAAGGTCTTTTGAACGGAACGCTTCGATAAGGGCACACTGATTTTTTGTTTTAGGATAAATTTTTCGTGAACTTCCGGGAATGACTATGGCATTTTTTCCTGCATCAAATTTTTTTTCGGCAGAAGAACCAAAAAATGCCGTATTTAAAATTGATTCAATAAGTTCAGGTCCTGCATTTGAATTTTCAGAAATTTCATCGCACAGGGAATCTATAATGAATTTAAATTTTTCCCGGATTTCCTGCCTTGTGTCGGTAATGGAAAGTTCGTTTCCCCGGGTAAAAACAGGCACCCCAAGATAATTTTCGATGAGTTTTAAATTACTGTCGTAAGTTCCGCAGATTTGAGAAAGAATTTCTCTGTTTCCCAGAACAATTGTATAATCATTTTCCAATTTAATTTATTATATCATTTATGACTCTGAATTACAAATGCAGTTACAGGGGCTTCAGCAGTATAAATTGATGAGAAAAATTGGGGCGCGAAGGAGCGAATGGTCAGGGCAACTCC
>CAMAFU010000141.1 GCA_945833725.1 uncultured Treponema sp. | reverse complement strand
AATGGCTTTTGAATTCAAAAAATGTGAAGAAATCGAAGGTTTAGTTGAAATACAGCCGAAAATTTTTGGTGATTCCAGAGGTTATTTCCTTGAAACTTACAGTGAACAGGAATTTTTTAACGCTGGTCTTACCATGAAATTTGTTCAGGATAATCAGTCGAAAAGTTCAAAAAATGTTCTTAGAGGGCTTCACTTTCAGAAAAAACATCCTCAAGGAAAGCTTGTAAGGGCTTTGGAAGGTCGGGTTTTTGATGTTGCAGTTGATTTGCGTTCTGGAAGCAGTTCTTTTGGAAAATATTACGGTGTAATTCTTGACAGCGAAAAACAGAATATGTTTTATATTCCTGAAGGATTTGCCCACGGTTTTTGTGTTCTTACGGATACAGCCGTTTTTGCCTACAAATGCACGGATTTTTATCATCCTGAAGATGAAGGCGGCATTCTCTGGAACGATGAAACTGTTGGCATTGACTGGGAAAAAGTTCTTCCTGGAATTTCAAAAAATGCAAATTTAAGCGAAAAAGACAAAAATCAAAAGCATTTTAACATTAATGAAAAATATTTTGATTTAAACGGAACTTGGATAGGAAAATAATTTTTTAGGAGTTTTATACAAACATGAGAAAACTTAAAAACATTCTTGTTACCGGTGGCTGCGGTTTTATAGGCTGTAATTTTATTCATTATCTTTTTGGAGAATCTACTGCCGGCGGCAAAAATTTTACAGATGCAGATTTTTCTGGAAACATTATAAATGTTGATTGTTTAACTTACGCTGGAAATGCCGAAAGTTTGAACGACATTGAAAAAAAATACGGAAAAAACAGCGGAAATCAGCGTTATTTTTTTGAAAAAGTTGATATTTGCGACAGGGCAGAAATAGAAAGAATATTCAGCCAGTATGATATTGATACTGTCGTTCATTTTGCTGCAGAAAGTCATGTAGACAGATCTATTTTAGGACCGGAAACATTTATTAAAACAAATGTAATGGGAACTTATACGCTTTTGGATGTTGCCAGAAAATACTGGAATGTTTCTCTGGACAATATTCGGGATGATGTACTTTTTCATCATATTTCAACAGACGAAGTGTACGGTTCTTTGGGGGAGGAGGGGTACTTCCTTGAAACAACACCTTATGATCCCCGTTCTCCTTATTCATCTTCAAAAGCAAGTTCAGACCATATTGTAATGGCTTATTATCATACTTACGGACTTCCTGTAACTTTGTCGAACTGTACGAACAATTACGGGCCTTTTCAGTTTCCAGAAAAACTTCTTCCGTTAATGATTAACAACATTAAAACAGGCAAAAATCTCCCTGTTTACGGAGACGGAAAAAATATCCGCGACTGGATTTATGTTGAAGACCACAACAGAGGTGTATGGGAAATCGTAAAAAAATCTCCTGCCGGCGAAAAATGGAATCTGGGCGGCGAAAATGAATGGCAGAACATTAAATTGCTGAACACTGTAATTGAACTGGTATCGGAAGAACTTAACCTTAATTCAGACGATGTTAAAAAAACAATTACCTATGTAAAAGACAGGCCGGGCCACGACAGAAGATACGCCATAGACTGTTCAAAAGCAAAAAATCAGCTTGGCTGGGAAAGAAAAATGACTTTTGAAGAAGGTCTTCGTTCTACAATAAAATGGTATCTTTCTCATGATGAATGGATAAGTCATATTTTAAGCGGAGAATATAAAGACTGGATAAATAGAAATTACGAGGTGCGGTAAAAATGGTCTGGGTTATTGGATGCAACGGAATGCTTGGTACAGAATTGTGCCGTCAGTTAAAGCAGAAAGGAATTCAATTTGAAGGAACAGACAGAAATGTTGATATTACTCAAACGGATTCTTTAAATCAGTTTGCCCATGGAAAAAAAATAGACTTTATTGTAAATTGCGCTGCCTATACAGCTGTAGATAAGGCAGAAGAAGATACAGAAACTGCAGAAAAACTTAACTGCACTGGTGCAAAAAACATTGCCGAAACTGCAAAATTAATTGGTGCAAAATTAATTCATATTTCTACAGATTATGTTTTTGACGGAAAAGGCGGTAAAGATTCCAGCGGAAATATTGTTCCTTATACAGAAGACATGGAAATTGCTCCTTTAGGTGTTTATGGAAAAACAAAGGCCGATGGAGAAGCGGCTGTTTCCTCTGTTTTAAAGGAATTTTACATTTTGCGTACGGCATGGCTTTACGGCTGGGCCGGTAAAAATTTTGTTTACACAATGATAAAGGCGTTTAATTCCAGACCGGCTGTAAAAGTTGTAATGGATCAAAGGGGAACGCCTACTTTTTGCGGTACTTTGGCCAGCGTAATAATAAAAATCATTGAATCCTGTAAAAACAATAAACCGCTGCCTTTTGGAATTTACCATGTTACGGATTTGGGAGAAACTTCCTGGTTTGAATTTGCAGGAGAAATAAAAAAACAGGCAGAAGAAATTGGTCTTCTTGAAAAAAATGATTGTGCTGTAAATTCCTGTACAACAGAAGAATATCCTACACCGGCAAAACGGCCGGCTTATTCTGTTTTAAGCAAAGAAAAAATTCAAAGGGAAGCAGGAATTATTCTTCCACAGTGGCAGGACACTTTACGGGAGTTTTTAACATCAAAGGAATTTGATAGACTTAGGGTGCTATAGCGTAATACTTTGTAAATGCACGGTCTTGCCTCAGTCTGCGGCAAGGATAGGAGCCCCGCGTAGCGTCCGGCTTGCCGGATGGAGCGTTAGCGGAAGGGCGGATAGCCTGGTTTTTGCCATAGCGGAACGAAGTGAAGCGGAGCAAAAAGCCGCCCAAAAATTATTTGTAAGGAAAATTTTATGGATGAACAAGTAAACGAAGAAAAAAACAGTGTTGATAAACAGGATGATGAAATCAGTTTAATCGATTTGTTTGCAGTTCTTTTGCGTTACAAAAAGATGATTATTATTTCTGTTGTGTGCTGTATGATTTTTGCTGTGGGAATTTCTGTAATAAGTCTTATGCAGAAACCAGAAAAATCAATTATGCCGAACAAATATACTCCAAAAGCATTAATGCTGATTAACAACGGAAATAATTCTAATTCTATGTCTTCCATGCTTTCCAGCAGCGGACTTGGTTCTTTGGCTGGTCTTGCTGGTGTAAGTGCCGGTTCCAGTAACAGTGGTCTTGCTCTTTATTTTGCAGGCACTAATTCTTTTCTTGATCCTATTGTTGATAAATTTAATCTTGTAGAAAGATACAAAATTAAAAAGTTTCCTCGGGCAAATTCCAGAAAGGCTTTGCAGAAAAATTTGTCGGCAAATTACGATGAAGACAGCGGAGTTTTTTCAATTTCATTTACCGATATTGATCCTGTTTTTGCATCTGATGTTGTAAATTATGCTGTATCCCTTATGGAAGAAATGTTTTTAACTTTGGGCATTGATAAAAATGCACTGGAAAAAAAGAATCTGGAAGAAAACATTCAGAATTCCTACGATGAAATTATACGGCTGCAGAAAAAAATTCAGTCTCTGGAGGCCAGTGTAAGTTATGGCGGTTCAGGATATGTTCCTTCAATTATGATGGAAACGACTCTTGTAAAGGCTGAACTGGAAGCTCAGGAAAAAGTTTATTCCCAGTTAAAGACTCAGCTGGAGCTTTTGAAAATTCAAATGGCCAGCGATACGCCGGTTTTTCAGGTAATAGAAAATGCTGAAGTTCCTGATATGAAAAGTGGCCCTAGTCGTGGAAAACTTTGTATTATAATAACTTTTGCCGGAATTTTTATTTCTGTTTTTGTGGCCTTTGCTTTGAATGCCATAAAAAACATAAAAAATGATCCAGAAGCAATGAAAAAATTAGGAAAAAAATAATGAAAAAAAATGTAATTTCGGTTTTTTTTGTTTTAGGTTTTTGTTTTTCGGTTTTTGCTCAGTCGTCGGAAATTTTAGATGAACTGTCGGCAAAGCAGAATTTGCAGGCAGAGGAATTTTCTGCAAATGTTCAGACAGCCATGTCGAATCCAAATTATATTGTAACGGCGGGCGATGTTTATTCATTAAATTATTCGGCTGGCGGAACTCCTGTTTCGTATACCATTCCTGTTGATTCTACATATAAAATTCGTGTGGCAAATCTGGCTGTTCTTGATGTAAAAGGAAAGACTTATCTTTCCGTAAAAAAAGAAATTGAGAACATTGTTATACGGAACTATCCTATGAGCGGGGTTCAGTTTGTTCTGCTTAATCCGGCTTCGTTTACTGTTGTGGTAAAGGGTGAAGTTACCAGTACTTTTGAAAAGCGGGCATGGGCTTTAACGCGCCTTTCTGATGTTTTAAAAACCGGGCTTACTGGAAGGGCGTCTACAAGAAATATTGTTATTACCGACAAAGACGGAAAATCTAAAACTGTAGACTTGTTTAAAGCCCGCAGGGAAGGCGATTTGTCGCAGAATCCTTATGTAAGACCCGGCGATGTAATTACTGTAGGGCGGTTAGAAAGGAAGGTAGAGATAAGAGGAGAAGTAGAGCGACCTGGAACATACGAACTATTAAGCGGAGAAAACCTGAAGGACCTAGTAGAACGCTATGGCAACGGCCTTACTGAATTTGCGAACACGGAGAAGATAGGGTTGGTAAGGAAGATAAAGAGTGAGGCAAAGAGCGGAGAGAAGGTATATCTGGACAGCAGTGCGATAGAGCAGGACTATAAGCTGTACAACGGAGATGAAATAGAAATAACGAGCATAAAGTCGCTTATGCCAACGATAGTAGTAGAAGGAATAATAGCGAATCCGAACAGTAAAGCAGATAGTGCAGATAATGCGACGGACTCAGCAGCGCCACTGGACACAAGTTATAAGACATACATAAGGTTTTATACAGGAGAGAACTATGCAACGCTGATAAGGCGAATAAGCGGGATGTTCAATTCGTACTCGGATTTGAAGAACGCATACATAGAGAGGAACGGAGAGAAACTGACGCTGGACATAGAGCACATACTGTACGATGCGGAATTGATGAGCGACAAGACAGTAATGGCGAACGACAGGTTAGTAATACCGTATCAGCAGCACTTGCAGAAAGTATTGATAAGCGGAGAAGTAAAGGGAGTAGTAGAAGAGAATGCGTGGCCGTTAAGGAGGCTGTCGCAGATAATAAAGGACAATCTGACGGCGTATTCATCGACGAGGAATGTGATCGTAAGGAATGTAGAGGGAGAAGAAAAGGTATACGACTTATTTCTGGCGAGAAGGGACGGAGATTTAAGTCAGGATCCGTACATAAGGTCAGGAGAGACGATAATAGTAGGGCGGTTAGAAAGGAAGGTAGAGATAAGAGGAGAAGTAGAGCGACCTGGAA
>CAMAFU010000140.1 GCA_945833725.1 uncultured Treponema sp. | reverse complement strand
GAGCCAGAGGAAATTGAGCCGCCGGAAGAAGGCGGATTTGACGATGTTTCTTTTGATGCCTTTGAAGATGAAGAGCTGAAGGAAGAGTTGAAATTCAGTTCTCCTGAAAAGCGGAATGCAGCAGATGATACGGACAAAGTTTTAGATTTCAGTTTCAATGTTAATAGTCCTGATTTTTCACTTTTGGATCAGATGACATTTGAAGAAGACCTGCTTCCAGAGAACAATGCAGTGGAAAACGAGAAAACAGAAGAAATAGAAGAAACTGAAGAAATAGAAGAAACAGAGTCGGAACTTGAGCCTATGGAGTCAGGCAGAATTCTTTTCAGTCCGTTTGGTGCAGGAACAGTTCAGCCAATTCTGGAATTAAAAGAAGTTGCAGACGATGCAATAGTTGAAAATTTTGACGGCACATTTCATATAGAAGGGGAGCCGGAACTTTCGGAAATGAAATTAAATTTAGAATTTCAAAATCTGGTAGATTCGGTAATGAAACAGCAATGACATTTTATGCAGTTACAACGATTATATTTTTTATAGTGGCAGTACCGTCTTCAATTTACGACATAAAAAAGATGAGAATTCCGCTTTACTATGTACTTGCCGGTTTTTTCATTATGGCAGGATTTTATGTTTATTACTTTAAGTTTAAAATTCCGCCGTTTTTTGTAAACTGCATTGCAGGAAGTTTTCTTTCTGCCCTTTTGATGATTGCTGCCCGGTTTATTACAGAAGGCGGTTTAGGGTGGGGTGATGTAATTTTTTCCGCCTTTGCAGGACTTTACCTTTCAATTCCTTATTGCTTTATTGCAGCGGGAATTTCTGCTTTGTGCGGACTTATATTCTATTTGCTGACATCAGGAATAAAAAAGCGTTTTTCAGAAAAAGGAACTTTAATAAAAGTCAGGTTTTCCCTGCCGTACATTCCATTTATAACAGCCGGTACTTTTCTTACGGTACTTGTTTTATTCTTAAACAGGTGATGAAAAATCATCATTGCCCAATCAAAAATTTAAAGGCAAGGGATATTATCATTGTGTCAAACAATCTTTTATCAATAAGTGCCTGCAAAGGAATGTAAAAACGGCCTTCAAATCCACCGCAGAAAAAATTTCCGCGGAACGGTATGCAGCTTATGGTTATGTTTGGATAGAGGAAATTCAAGCTGCTGTAAAAAGCTTTGTTCATATGTGATGTATCTTCTTCTGCCGTAGTTAACGATGGCGGTAAATTTCCTTTGTTTACGCCCTGTGCCAAAGTTGCATACCGTACAAGAAAACTCAATCCGCAGCCGGCTTCCAGTTTTATGTTGCCGAAATTCCATGAATAACAGGCATCTAAATCACAAAGCATTGAAAGAACCAGAGAAGTTCTGTTTTCAATTTTTGCAGGGCGAGGAAAAGTTCCATCCCAGCAGTAATAGTTTGTAAAAAAAGTGATTTTGCTCTGCATCTGCACAGGAAAATTTTTAAAGAAATTCATGCCAAAACCTGTTCCGCAGACAATGGGACTGGGTGCGGTATTTTTATCAGTATTGATGTAGACCATAGGACCAAGAGTAAAAAAACAGTCCCATTTTTTTGGAGGAGGATTTTCAAATTTTAGTCCGCTAAAGTCCTGACCGTACAGTTTTCCAGAAAAAATCCCCGAAATCAAAATAATAAGCAGGATTGTAACTTTCCGGAGGTTTGAACTGTAATTTCGCTCAGTCTTTTCCATATAAAACTTCTCCTAAATCAACTGTAATAAAACCGCTTCGCCCTGTTTTGTAAAAATCTTTTTCTTCCCATCCTGCAGCCATTGTGTCGTAAGAAATGCAAAAATCGGTGTATACATATCCCTCTGGAAGTTTTGGAAGCTTAAAGGCAATAGTTTTTGAATTCCCGGCAATTTCCCGGTCTTTCAACGCTCCCCTAAAATAAACGGTGCCGTCGCAGAAAACTGCACAAATCCACTCTGGAGCAATAATGGCCTTTGCTTCTGTAAGATTTTCCTGTTCTGGATTAGTGGCATACAGTCTTGGAGAAGAACCTTCTGTATTTTTAAGGGTAACAGAAAAATCAAAATTCTTTGGTAAAGAATTTAAAAGTTCTGTAAGCCGTTTAGGTGAAGATGAAAAAGGCGACGGGGAAGAATGTTTTCTGTATTCTTCTTTTGTGGTTTCTTCAATATCAATTTTTCCTTTCTGGCTGTGGGGAGAAAGAGAAGAAAGACTGCCTTTAGGCGTATATTTTAAAAAAGTGAATTTTGTTTTTCCGTTTTCCAGAGTTTTTACAGAAGAAATAAAAGTTCTGCCGTCAAAATAAGTGCCTGTAATTTCTCCGCCGTAAGAAAGGGAAATATCGCTGTATGTTAAAACAGGAAAAAAACTCCGTGACGGTGTGTCTATGCGAACCAAAAACGGTCTTTCCTGTGTATTGGAAAAATTTTCTTCCAGAGAGGCTTCCGGATTGAAAAAAGTATTTTTGCTCAGGGTAAAAAATGCCTCTCCTTCGGAAAAAAACATGTTTGAGGCGGAATTTTCCGAAAACAACTGCCTGTCCTGAAATAAAACAGGGGCTTTTCCTTCTTCAAAAAAAACTGCTCCCAGTCTGTTTACAAGAAGATAGCCGTTTCCGTTTGAATCGCAGTTTGCCTGAGATACACGGAAACTTTCTGACCAGGGTTTAAGAGAAGCAATTTCAGAAGCTTGGGGAAGGGAAGTTTTTTGAAAACCGTCTGCAGTAAAATAATACCACTGGTGGAATTTTGTATTTACGCTTAAAGGTATATTTTCCGGGGCATTTTTATTCAGACAGCCGGAAAAAAGAAAAGCCGATATAATAACAAAAACTGTATTTTTAACATTCATTTTCATTATTATATGTTCGGCTTTTTTTAGTCCAACTTTAAGATTTGAAAGTTAAGGAAAAATCCTTCAGCCTTTTTAAGATCTTGCCTCTTGAATTTTTTCAAGACCGATTTCGGAAAGCTTTTTGTAGGCTGCAGGATATGCACCGGGAGAAGCCTGTTTGTAAAGTTCAATTAACTCGTTGAAAATAGGCTCTGCTTTTTCGTAATTTTTTGTTTTCATGTAAACATGGGCAATTTCGTAACGGGCTTCGATGTAGACAGACGGCCAGTCAGAATAGCGGGAAACGGCAGTGTTGTAATATTCTAGGGCTCCGGGATAATTGCCAGCTTCAAAACATTCCTGTCCGCGCTGAATAAGTTCCTGAGAAGTCATGTTTTCTGGAATTTGTTTTGGAACAGAGGAACAGGAAAAAAACATAATCGAAAAAAGACCGACAGTTAATAATAAAAATCTTTTCATAGGGAAAATATATCATTTTGATTTTTTGTTTTCAATTAAAAATCTGGTGAAACGACAATTCTGTTTTTACCGTTTTGTTTTCCTGTTAAAAGCATTTTGTCTGCATCTGCCAAAACAAGATCCGGTGTCTGGAATTTTCTGGAGGAACTGAATCCGAAAGTGGCCGTTACAGGAATTGTTTTGTTATCGTAAATAATTGGTTCTGCAACTATTCTTTTACGGGCTTCTTCCAGTCTGTAAATTGTATTTTCATCAATTTGCGGGAAAATAATAAGGAATTCTTCGCCGCCCCATCTGCTTATTCTTATTGGCTCTGGAAATTCCTTCCATACCCGGGCAGTAAAAGTTTTAAGGATAAAGTCTCCTGCATCATGACCGTATGTATCGTTGATTTTTTTGAAATTGTCGATGTCGAAAATGGAAATTGCAAATTCCTGATTGTCTTTTATTTTCATGTTAAGTACATCGGAGAAAACCTGATGAGTCCTTCTTCTGTTCATAAGACCTGTAAGCGGATCATGCTTTGCTATGTAATCCAGCTGTTTTTGAAAATAAGCCCGTTTTCGGTCAAGCCTTTTCATTGCAATATCTGTAATTATGCTGCCGTAAATAAGAAACATTAATGAAGCACAGGTAAAGAAAATTTCGTTTATTATTAAAAATTTCCTTCGTTCAGGCAAAAAAAACTGTTGTGGAGGAAGTTTATTCAGCCTTACATAAGTCATAACGGCAACAGAGGCAATAAAAATTACATCAAGGATAAAGTAATAGCTTTTAGGAGGATTTTCATCGTAGGCAAGAAGAAAAATTCCTGGAATGCAGGCTGTAATTATAAATTCAAACCCGCAGGCAATTTTTGAGCAGAGAGTCAGAATAAGGCCATAAGCTGTAAGTTCTAAGACAAAAATTGTAAGGGAAACAAGCCTGTTTATTTTTTTGTAGAATACTATGAGGAATAAGTTGATGAACATGCAGAAAATGTTTGCGATTTCAGGAGCCAGAAATTCCGGGCTGGAAAAAGAAAAATAAATAAAGACATAGATAAAATGGCAGAAGAAAACTGAAATATAGAGTGGAAGAGTTTTGTTTTTAATAAGGAAAAATAAAGTCTTGTTCATTAAGCATCGCTCTCTTCAAAATCTGCTCCAAAACAGCAGACTTGATTTTTTCCGTGGGTTTTTCCGTAATAAAGGTTATTGTCGGCTTTTACTATTACTTTTTCCATGGAAAGATTGTTTTTTGAATTTGCAGCACCTAAAGTAAGGGTAACGGGAATTGTTTTGCCTTGCCAACTGTAAGTTCTGCCCTGAACTTCCCGACGGATTTTTTCCAGAACTTCTGGAACTTTTTTACTGCAATCTTCAAAGGCAATAAGAAATTCTTCGCCTCCCCACCGGGCCATTATAGCATTTTCAGGAAGAAGTTTTTGTACAAGGGAGGAAATTTCTATAAGTATGTAATCTCCTGCATCATGCCCGAAAGTATCATTTACAGATTTAAAATTGTCTATGTCAAAAATGCTTATGGCATAATCCTGCCCGGTCTGATTTTTTTTGTATTCCAGGGCAGAGCAATGGGAAGTGATTTTTCTTCTGTTTAAAAGACCAGTAAGCTGGTCGTGATTTGCCATGTAATTCAATTCGTCGGCATGTTTTTTTGTTTTTTTCGTATTTCTGGAAATTGCATATTCTGTAATTACAGTCTGATAAAAAATGAAGGTGATTGTAACTATTGTTGAAAAGATTACATGAATGCGGTAAAAAACTTTGTATCTTGAAACAGCTGTAATGAATCCTGAATAAATTGCCCTTGGTCGGGCGAACTGCCACCATATTATGAATATTGTAACGGCTGCTGCAATAACAGACATTATTACATGATATTTTACAGATGAACTTGAATCATAAACAAAGAAAAAAAATGCAGGAATAAGACAGATAGAAAACATTCTTGTGCCGAAATCTGTTCCTGTTGTAATTGTCATGAAAAGTGAATAGCATAAAATTTCGATAAATGAAAAATCTATAAAAAAGTGGCGGAAATGGGCACTGTAAAGAAGTATGAAAATTCCGTACACAAAAGCAATGGCTGTATTGTAA
>CAMAFU010000139.1 GCA_945833725.1 uncultured Treponema sp. | reverse complement strand
TTCAAAAGTTCCTCTTTTCTGCTCGGCTGAACCGGAAATAGACGGAAGCCCTGAAAAAATGATCCGGGTACTTGTAACATCCTATGCTGATGAAAATACTGAAATTCATCATGTATATATAAACGGCGGCGAAAAACTTCGTCCAGATTTAAAAAATTAAAAAACTTTTAAAAATTTATAAAAAAAGTCATTGACACTTTTTTTTGATATTGATAATATAACATCACATCGCAAGAACATCAGGTTCTTACAAAAAAATGCTGCCTTAGCTCAGTTGGTAGAGCACGTGATTTGTAATCTCGGGGTCGAGGGTCCGAGTCCTTCAGGCAGCTTTTTTTATTGGGGAGTTTCCCGAGTGGTCAAAGGGGACAGACTGTAAATCTGCTGCCTAGTGCTTCGTAGGTTCGAATCCTTCACTCCCCACATAAGGTCTAAGTATTATCTTAGGCCTTTTTTTTTGCTAAGGGGCAGGAGTATGTCAGATAATAATGGCACAGCAAAACATTCAGACTGTTTTTCTTTTGAATATAGTTTCAACAGAAAAGAGTTTCTTGTTCTTGCAAAATTTTTGAGAAACTGTCAAGATAAAGTGCCTGTTGACCTTGAAAATTTTGTCACTAAGGTTGAACAGACTGTATACAGCAGCATGACTATCAATGAGGTCGAAAAATTTTACTCATGAACAGTAATCCAAAATCAAAAAAAATCTTTTTCCTTATCTTTATTATTCTGTTTGTTTTTCTTTTTTCATCTGTTTTTATCTGTCTGTATGTACCTGTTTCTTTTTCCAGGGATGTACCGGCTGTAAGAATTGAAATACCAACAGGTACAAGTACAAAAAAAATTGGTCAAATGTTAAAAGAAAAGAAAATTATCCGTTCCAGTGCTTTTTTTTATGTTGCCGCAAGGCTTCCCGTTGTTTTTGGTCGAAAATCCCCTTATTCATTAAAATCTGGCGTTTACAATGTTTCATCCTGTATGTCTTTAATGCAAATTTTATCCCTTTTAGAATCCGGGCGGCAGGAGTATATAAAAATAATGATTCCAGAAGGCCTTACAATGCGAAAAACCGGAATTATTCTGGAAGAAGGGGGAATTTGTCCGGAAAGTGATTTTTACAATTCCTGCTTCGATAAAACTCTTCTTAAAAAATATGAAATTCCCTCAGAAAATGCAGAAGGCCTCCTTTTTCCTGATACATATTACTTTACGCCGGATATGAATTCTTCAGATGTTGTTTCTATTATGATTGAAAATTTTATGGCTAAAGCAGAACTTATTCCTCAGTTTAAAAATAAAAAAATAAGTGAATTTTATGATACTGTAATTCTTGCTTCCATTGTTGAGAGGGAATATCGGGTTGAGCAGGAAGCACCTCTGATTGCCAGTGTCTTTACAAACAGAATAGCCGACAACGCTGGTTTGTATTCCTGTGCAACAATCGAATATATTATTACAGAAATTCAGGGCAAGCCTCATCCTGAAGTTATTTCCTATGATGATTTAAAAATCGATTCTCCTTACAATACTTATAAGTGGGCAGGCTTAACACCAGGTCCTATTTCCAATCCTGGACTTGTAGCCCTTAAAGCTGCAGCTAATCCGCCGGAAACAGATTATTACTATTTTACCTTAAATAATGCCGAAAAAGGTACCCATACTTTTTCTCGTTCGTTTAATTCTCATACACAGGCAGGTACTGTGTACAAAACAAAAAAGGCTGCAGAAAAAAAATAATGGGACGGTTCATTACACAAGAATCAATAGAAGCAGTAAAAAGTGCCGCAGATATAGTTACTGTTGCAGGGGATTATGTAAGGCTTGAAAAAAAAGGAAGTGATTACTGGGGGCTGTGTCCCTTTCATGCTGATAAAAATGCCTCGTTTCATGTTATACCGGAAAAAAATGCCTATTACTGTTTTGCCTGTCATACTGGCGGAAGTTCATCGGTAAAATTCATACAGGACATAGAAAAAGTATCTTTTCCCGAAGCCGTAACGCTTTTAGCAAACAGGTTTGGAGTAAAACTTCAGTTTACAGAAGGTTCTTCTTCAGAAAAGCAGGAATACGATGATTCACGGCAAAAGACAATAGAACTTTACGACAGAGTATCCACTACATTCCATTATTTTTTAACCCAGGACAAGTGTGGAGCTTTTGCTTTGAATTACATAAAAGGCAGAGGTGTTTCAGACGAAATAATCGAAAAGTTCCGTTTGGGGTATTCTCCAGCAGACAGAAAATGGCTTAAGAATTTCCTGCACAAAAAGAATTTCAGTGATGAATTTCTTTCAAAAACAGGACTTTTCAGCCAGAATTATCCTGACATATCTTTTTTTAGCGACAGGCTGATGTTTCCAATTTTTGACAGACGGGGACAGTGTGTTGCCATGGGAGGAAGAATCCTTCATCCTCAAAGTGAAAAAGACAGTAAATATCTTAATTCAAGGGAACTTCCCCATTACAGTAAAAAAAATATCCTTTATGCCTTTAATTTTGCAAAAGAAAAAATGAGGCTGGAAAAGGCTGCTGTTATATGCGAAGGATACATGGACTGTATTGCCTATCATCAATGCGGAATAACCAATGCCGTTGCAACATGCGGAACTGCCTTAACAGAAGAACATGTAAAACTTATAGCAAGAACAACGGAAAACGGAACTGTATATCTTTCTTTCGACAGTGACGGTGCCGGACAGGCTGCAACAAAAAAATCAATTCTTTTGTGCCGGAAACTTGGTCTTACAGTAAGAATAGTCAGGCTGACAGGCGGAAAGGATCCTGCAGAAATTATGGTTAAGTACGGGGCTGATACCTTGTCAAACGATGTAAAAAATGCTATACTAGACAACGATTATCTGTTTGAAAATTTGACGCATGAATATCCGGTTGATACACCGGAAGGAAAGTCAAAGGCGGCTTTGGCATTTTTCCCGTACATAGATGCGCTGCAAACCGACATTCAGAAAGAATCAAGTCTGGAAATGTTGTGTCAGAAACTTAATGTTTCGCGCCAGTCCGTATTAAAAGATTATACGAACAGGACAGAAGCAGAAAGAAAATTTCAGAATAAACCGGCTTTAAATAAAAAAGAAACTGCAGAACCCTTAAAAAAAAGTCAGGAACTTCAGCTTCTTTTGGCCGTAATGGCTGATACAGGGCTGTTTGAGTTTGTTCACAGGGAACTTTCTGAAGAAGTTTTTGAAACATCACAAGCCAGGCAACTATTCAACCTAATGGAGGAGTGTTTTCAAAAAGGGGAGCTTTCTTTCAGCAGTATTTGCGAAAAGTGTCCGGATGAGCCGCTGGTTAATCTTATAACAACAAGTGTTATTTCCGGGGAATATTCTGCAAATACAAAAAAGTTTATAGAAGACAGCATCCGGCTTATAAAACGAAAAGAGCTTTCCCGGCAAAGGGATTATATAGTCCAGAGGTTGAAAAGTCTTGGAGATTCAGTTTCGCCTGAAGTTCAAAAAGAAAAAGATCAGCTCTTAACAGAAAAAATGAACATTGACCGCTCTCTGCTTTCAAGATGAATTTAATTTTTTCTTAAAACTGATAAAACAAAAAACAATTTATAAAAAAAACTAAGGAATCGTAATGATGGAGCAGGAATTAAATCCTCAAATCGCAAAACTTATTGAAGTTGCAAAAGAAAAACAGGTTATTTCCTGGGATGAAATCAGTGACATCCTCGGGCAGGATTTTGTAAATTCTCCTCAAATGGAAGATGTTCTTGTGTTGCTCAGTCAGAAAAACATTCAGGTTATGGAAGATACTTCCCTTGACGATGAAGATGAAACTGATGATGAAGATCTGGATGATGAAGACGAAGCTGAGGATTTGCCTGAAGAAGAGCATCTTGTAAACAGTGATAAAGATTCCAGTGTAGATGATCCTATCCGCCTGTATCTTAGAGAAATCGGAAAAGAAAAACTTCTTACTGCTGCCGAAGAAAAAAAATATTCTCAGGAAATGGAAGAAGGTGAAAATCTTATAAAAGCCGTAATAAAAGATTCTGGAATGATGATACCGGAATTTTTCCTTATTGCACAAAAAGCCTTTACGAGAATTGATCCTCATGAGCCTGGAAAAGCCAGAAAAGAAATTAACGAAGAAATGGCAGAAAAGCGACGGTTAAAGAGCTGTTATTCAGAATGGATAAAACCTGTTCTTCCAGAGATGAAACAGTATGTTGCTTTAAAAAAACAGCTTTTTGACACGGAACAGTCTTCTGAAATTTTTGAAAATCCTCAGCTTGTTGCGTTAAGAAACAAAATTTTGCCAGATTTGAAAAAAATTGAAATTCAATCTGAAGAAATTGAAAGGTTCAGTTCAAAGTTTACAGATGCAACTGCCAAAATCAACGAGTTTTACCATAATCAGGAAAAGAAAATGAAGGAACTTCGCATAAGCAATCCTTCTGAACTTCGTGCTTTGGGCAGAAAACTTGCAATTCATTCTGAAGCTGTAAAACTAGAAAAAGAACTGGGGCTTTCCAGCGACGAAATAAGAAATGTTTATACGGACATTCAGAAAATCGACAGAAAACTCCGCCGCATGGAATATGATTTTGAAGATTCTGTTGAACAGATTCTTAATCAGGCCAAAGAAATAGAGCGGGGCAGAAAAAAAATGGAAACTGCAAAAAACAAACTTATAAATGCAAATCTCCGTCTTGTTGTTTCCATTGCAAAAAAATATACAAACCGCGGGCTTCAGTTTTTTGACCTTGTTCAGGAAGGCAACATAGGTCTTATAAAAGCAGTAGAAAAATTTGAATACCAGAAAGGATTTAAATTTTCCACCTATGCCACATGGTGGATTCGTCAGGCAATAACCCGTTCAATTTCTGATCAGGCAAGAACAATTCGTGTTCCTGTTCACATGATAGAGCAGATAAATAAAGTTGTCCGCGAAAGCCGTCAGCTTATGCAGAAATTGGGCAGAGAAGCTACCGATGAAGAAATTGCCCAGCAGTTGGGGTGGCCTGTTGCGCGGGTTAAGCAGGTTAAAAATGTTGCAAGAGAACCGATTTCCCTTGAAACTCCTATTGGTGAAGAAGAAGACAGTCAGCTCGGCGACTTTATCGAAGACAAAGAAGTTGAAAACCCTGCAAATCAGACAGCATATAAAATGCTTCAGGAACAGTTGCGGGATGTACTTTCTTCCCTGCCGTCAAGAGAACAGGAAGTTTTAAAAATGCGTTTTGGTCTTGAAGACGGGTACAGTCTTACACTTGAGGAAGTCGGACTTTATTTTAATGTTACAAGGGAACGAATAAGGCAGATTGAAGCAAAGGCTCTTAGAAGGCTCAGAAACCCAAGACGGGCTATAAGCCTTAAAGATTACCTTGAATCATAGACAATTAAACACATTTTTAATATAATTGATTTTCTAAAATTAATTTAGCAAAAATCTGATTT
>CAMAFU010000138.1 GCA_945833725.1 uncultured Treponema sp. | reverse complement strand
AAATTTTCTTTTTTTTATGTATATTTTTTTCATGGATAACGAAACTATAAAACAAAACCTGCTGAAAATTCATTCTTCTTCCCTAGATTTTCAGGTAATAATGACAGGCAAAGAATCTTGCCGGGTAAACGGAATGTACAACCCGGAAACAAGAGAAATTCTTCTTCACAACAAAAATTTCAAATCGGACAGTCAGCTTATTTATACTGCAATTCATGAATACACACATCACCTTATAAACGAACAGAAACTGGAAGAATCCGGTGGAAAGGAATACTGCCACGGAAGGGTTCACAATGCCGCTTTCTGGAGTAAATTTCACTCTCTTCTTCAACAAGCTGAAGAACTTGGAATTTACACAATAACACTGGAAGAAACTCCAGAACTTAAAGAATTAACGGAAAAAATAAAAAAAGAATATATGGAAGTAAACGGAAAACTTATGCAGGAATTTGGAAAACTGTTAAGTCAGGCTCATGCCCTCTGCGAAAAAGCAAATATCCGTTATGAAGATTATCTTGACCGGGTTCTCTGCCTTCCGCGAAATACGGCCAGAGACATTACAAAACTTGGTCATGTAGAAGTTGATCCTGCCCTAGGCTTTGACAACATGAAAAAAGTTGCATCCCTTAAAAAAGCTGAAGACAGGCAGTCTGCTCAGGAACAGATTCTTGCAGGAAAACCCGCAGACACTGTTTCTCAACTTATGAAAACAAAAAAAGCAGAAGATCCGAAAGAAAAACTCGAAAAAGAAAAAAACAGGCTGAAAAAAACAATTTCTGCCCTGCAGCAGCGGCTGGCATACATTGAGGAAAGTCTTGAAAGTCTTTAACAGTTTTATTCTGCTTTTACTGTCTGCCTCTATTTTTGCCCAAAGCAGCGGGGGAATGATACAGTCTCCAAAAATGCCATCTGTTTCGCCTCCTGCTTTAGGTAACGGTTTTTATACCCCGAAAAACAGCAGCTTTTATTCAGGGGCAAATCCGATAGCAAATACAGAAGATTCAGAAAAAACTCAAAATACGGGAACTACCAAAACAAGTTCTGTGCCTGCAGCTGTTTCCGATAAAAAAACGAACATTCCTTCGGACTCTCTTTCCAAAAACCTTCCAGAGTATCTTTCTGCAATGGAAATTTCAAATCTTAGCGGCATGGGGATTTTTAATTCAATTTCAAATCTTACAGGAAGCTACAGTTCGTATTTTGGAAACGATAAAATTCTCCTTACGCAAATTCTTGAACAGTTGCAGGAACTAAACAAAAAGCTTTCCGAAAATCAGGAATCCCGTCAAAAAATTTCTGATATCCGCAAGGAAAATTCCAGTTCAATTTTACGATTCTATGTTTCTCAAAAAGACATTCTTCCTTCCTGCACAACTGTATTTTTTTCAAAGCCAGAAACAGACGGTTCATTTTTGCTTACTGGCGACAGAAAATTTTCGACCGGCGGTAAAGTTTTTTTAGAAACATTCTATCTTTTTTTTAAGGCAACTGGTGCAGAAAACGGCAGCACAAAATTTACCGTAACAGCAGAACTTTCTCCCGACAGCAACAGTTTTTCTGTGCTTAAAGTCCTTACAAACTCTTCCCCGCTAACTGCAAAAAAAAGCGGAAATCTTGTTTCACTTAAAACCGACACAATCAATCTTTTACTGTCTCTTGAAAATTAAATTTTCCTTAATGGACTTAAAAAATACAAAATACCGGGAGGTTATATGAATTTTTTACATCAGGGGCTTATTGAATTAGGTTTTGACAAAGGCAATTTTTGCGGAATTCCTCTATGCCCTGTTGATAAACTGGAAAACTCTCTGGATGAATATACAAAGATTCTTCTTGAATATAACGAAAAATTCGATTTAATAAACAGTCACGATTACGATGAAACCATTATTCGCCACATTTTAGATAGTCTTAGCGGAGCTGCCATAATTGCAGAATTTGCAGAAAAAATCTGTGCAAAAGAAAAAAGAAAACCTTTGATTGCAGATATTGGTTCTGGAGCCGGATTGCCTGGTATTCCGCTGGCTCTGGCTTTTCCGTCGCTAAGTTTTACCCTTGTAGAAAGAATGACTAAGCGGTGCAGTTTTCTTGAACACTGTATTTCTGCCCTTAAAATTGAAAATGCCTGCGTTGAAGAAAATCAGGTTGAGCGGCTGGAGCAGAAAAGATTCGATTTGTGCGTTTTCCGTGCATTCCGTCCTCTTGAAAAAAAGATGACAAAATTTCTTCTGCGCATTCTTAAAGATAACGGAAGTCTTTTGGCATATAAAGCAAGGCTTCAGAAAATAACGGAAGAAATGGACGCTTTGGGAAGAATGCAGGATTCATACATCATAAAAAAACTTACAGTTCCTTTTTTAACGGAAAACTGCAGCGGAGATGAGCGGGAAAGGCATCTTTTGATAATAAACAAATAGCCGCTAACGACTTAAGAATTTTACAGGAGCATTACTTGGAGCGTATTGACACTCTTTTAAATGGAAACAGAATTTTTCAGGACACAGACAGTTTTATGTACGGAATTGATGCCGTTCTTCTTGCAGACTTTACGGCAAAATGCTGTAAAAAAAATGATTTTGTTGTTGACCTGTGCTCTGGAAATGGAATTGTGCCTCTTCTCCTTGAACATAAAATTTCCACTGGAAAAATTATTGGTGTTGAAATTCAAAAAAACTCTGCCCTTCTGGCTCAAAAAAGCATTGAACTTAATAACCTTCAGGAAAAAATTTCTTTTTTAAATGTAGATTTAAAAGAAATAAGCAAAAAGCTGAAGAAGCACTGTGCAGACATTGTTTCCTGTAACCCTCCGTACATGATTTTTAACCACGGGCGCCTGACCCCCTCTGATGCCAAAACCATTGCCCGCCACGAAATATCATGCACTTTGGAAGATGTTGTCGTTTGTGCCGACTATCTTTTAAAGCCAAAAGGAAGTTTCTGTATGATTCACCGTCCATTCAGGCTTCCAGAGATTTTTTTATGCCTTAATAAACATCATCTTGAACCAAAGAGAATGCAGTTGATTTTGCCTTTTGAAGGTAAGGAACCGAATCTTGTTCTTGTTGAAGCCCGTAAAAATGCCAGTCCTTCCCTTAAAATTGAAATGCCTGTTGCCGTAAGAAATAAATATGGTGAATACACTGAGGAAATTTTACGGATACAGAAAACGGGGCTTGGGGCAGAGCCCCAGGAGAATGGGGGATGGTGAAGACTGCAGGGCAGGCTGAACCTGGGGGAAAGGCTTTTCCCCTCATATTCTATTGGGTTTATTTCTTTTAAGTTGAGTTTTAGCACAAAATTGACGATAATTATTTTATGGATTCACTTTCACTAACCATAGCCATTGTTATTATTATTGCCTTTGCTGCTGTGCTTATCGGCATTTCAACAAGAAAATCCTCGCCAAAAAAGAACAAAAAAAAGAACCGTTCTCAGATTATAAAAGAAGCGTCGAGGAAACTGGGGCAAGATCCTCATAATCCTGACGGGCTTATTGCGCTGGGGGATGTGTATTTTTCTGAACATAACTGGGAAAAAGCATACCAGATTTACGACACCATGTTGAACATTGCTCCCGCCCATAAAGAAATTGATCCTTTTACCGCAGCTTTAAGACAGGGAATTTGTGCTTATAAACTGGATAAAATTCAGGATGCGTTCCGGGGACTTCCTTCTGCCCTTCAAATAAATCCGGCAAGTTTTGATGCAAACTACTATTTAGGACTAGCCTGCTATGCAAATAAAGAATACGAAAAAGCCATTCCATTTCTAAAAAAAGCCATTGCTTCAAATCCTGAAGCCTCAAATATTAATGCCCCCCTTGCCCTTTCTATTTACAAAGCAAAACACTATAAGGAATGTCTTGCTTTTCTGCGCCGGGCTTTGGACGAAACTCCCGACAACAAAGAACTTCTTTTTTCCATGGCAGATGCAATGACAGAATGTGGTTACGGTGAAAAAGCACTTAAAGTTTTTCTTCACCTGCGGCCGGATCCTGAGTACGGAGCCCGTTCCTGCCTTGAAGCAGGTCTTATTCACATAAGGGCAAATGCCTACGAAAAAGCAATGCAGGACTTTGAAATTGGTCTTAAGCACCAGAATACGCCTTCTGATATTTTAATTGAACTCAGATACAGATATGCACAGGTTTGCTTTACCACAAAAAATATAGGACTTGGAATAAGCCAGTTAAGGGAAATTCAGATTATTAATCCTTCGTATAAGGATGTAAATCAACTTCTTGCAAGATACTCTGAGTTAAACCAGAATAAAAACCTTCAGGTTTATTTAATGAGCGGTACAAGTGATTTTGTTGCCCTTTGCCGGAAAATTGTTCTTGCTTACCACAACCGCTCAATGGTAAAAATTCAGGATATTTCCGTTCAGCCTGACCATGTTGAAATTTTACTTAATGTAGATTCCAGCAAATGGGAAGATACGGAAATTTTTAGGTTTTACCGGACAACAGGTTCTATCGGTGAACTTTATGTAAGGGATTTTCAGGCCAGAGTAAGCGACAGCAAGGCCGACAGGGGAATATGCTTTACGGCAGGTTCTTTTAGCGAAGAAGGAAAAAAATACGCTGAAGGAAGACCTATTGACCTTGTTTCAAAAGATGCTCTGGTAAAACTTTTAAAGAAAATTGACATTTAGTTTTTAGTGCTGTTTTTTGTAGTTTTCGGCGAGTTTCAGCAAGCCGCCTTTTTTTGCAGGGGAAGATTCAAAAACAGTTTTCGGGGTACTGCCTTTTTTTACTGTTACGGAAGAGGATTTTCCCTTTGACAAAAGGATAAATTCTTCAATTTCTTTTTTGTACATTTCCATTCCATCTTTCCAAAAATCTGGGGAAGAAATATCAAAACCTGCTTCCATACATAGATCTTCGCAGCTCATGCTTCCTGTTTTTGAAAGGATTTCCCTGTAACCAACGGCAAAATTCTTTCCTTCCTGTTGAAATTTTGAATACAATGCCGATGCAAAAAGCTGTCCAAACGCGTAAGGAAAATTGTAGAAATCAAGATCTGTAGAATAATAGTGGGATTTTACGGCCCACATATAAGGATGGCGGATGGAATTAAGGCCGTTTCCGTATGTTTTTTCCTGGCAGTCCAGCATTATGCGGCAAAAATCTTCGGAAGTAAGTTCGCTATTTTCTCTTTCCTGAAAAACAGCCTTTTCAAAATAATATCTGCACAAAATGTCTACAAGAACCTGAGAAACATCCTGTAAATCCATTTCTAAAATTTGAAGTTTTTCTTCGTCGGAAGCCTTTTTTAATAAATCCTGCTTTATAACAGTTTCTGCAAAAGTTGAGGCTGTTTCTGCCAAAGTCATGGGATAAGAAAAAAAACAGGGCTGTTTGCCTTTTAGACAGTTGAAATGATAGGCATGTCCAATTTCGTGGGCAAGAGTTATTACATCGCTGAATTTTCCGCT
>CAMAFU010000137.1 GCA_945833725.1 uncultured Treponema sp. | reverse complement strand
AGTAGGCTGGCGAGCCTGCGGCAGTGTAGTGGCAGCGAAAGGAGGCGGCAAGCCGACTGTAGCAGCCACGAAACGGCTGCAGGCGAGCAGGGGCAGAATAGAAAAACTTTTAGGCTCAATTTCGAGTTAAAAAATAGATTAAAAACCCTACAGATATTTTTGGAGATGTACTTATTATGAACGAAAGGAAGAAAAAAATATGCTTTCTTTTTGGGGCCGGTTGTGAAGGAAACGGTCAGATTGGTTTGCCAAGCGGTGCAAATTTTAAAAAAGATATTGTTTTGTCAAAAGAAATGAACAGTCTGTATAAAAAGATAAATAATTCGAATGTTAAAATGCAAAACAGTGCCATTATCGATGCCCGGTGCCAAAACATTTTGTACCAGACTTATAAGGAACATAAAGACATACTAAGTGTGTTTTCTGAAAGTAACAAGAAAATTATTGAAGATTATATAAAATATCGGGAGGGCAAAATAGAAACTGAAGACCCCAAAAGAGAAGAAATAAAAAAGAAATTTAAAGAGCTTTATAAAACCTTGATAGGTGCTGCTTCAGGCGTAAAAAATTCTATTTCAGTTTCAGACGAGGAAAAAAATGCTTTTTTTGAGAATTTGACAATCTGTTCATTTTCCGATGAACTGTTTAATTATCTCAGATTTCCTAATGAATATGAAACAGAAGTAACAAAAGTCAAAAAACTGTATTTTTCAGCCTATTACAGCATTATAAAAAAAATATATGAATTAGCTGAAAACAAGAATTTTAAAACGGAATATTTGGACATCAACGAAAACCTTAATACTTCGGATTTTCGAATAAAATTTGCAGAAGATATAAAAAGCTGGCAGAAAAAAATATGTGCTGATAAAAAAGATGATCCAAATTTATATTACAATGTTATAAAAAAACTCTATTCTTCCAATCAAGATGAGTTTGAAGAGCCTGTCATCATAACTACAAACTATACAAATTTTGCCGAAACGCTAACAGAATTTAAAGTTTCTTATCTGCATGGCAGAATTGACCTTTTTGAAGAAACTAACAAAAAAAGAGTAGGAGAACTCTCGAAATTTACTGGTAAGTCAGAAATATTTCCGTTTATTTTTATTCCAAGTGGCATAAAGCCGATTGTCTGCATATGGCAAATGGAGCAGTATTGTTCAGCAATTAGTGAATTTAAAGATAGCGATTTACTTTGCATATTAGGTTACTCCATTAACAGCGATGATGAGCATATACAAAATTTTATACATGATCGGCTGAACAATGGAAAGAGGGTTGTTTTGTTTAACTATAAGGCACCTGATTCAAAAGAAACGAAGTCAAATCCCTTCGATTCTAGAATTGAAATAAAGAATATAAGCGACTCTCAAAAAGATAACAATACTTTTGAAAAGGTATTAACCGAATTGATGAAGACACTATAGATGGAGATGTCAAAATGAAACAAATACAACTAAAAAAAATACTGCCCGTTGTTTTTGCCTTGGTAAGTCTTGCCGGAGTTTATTCAGGTGAATATGAAGATCTGCTGGATAAATATACCATTTATTATGCGGAAATAAAAGCGGAAGCAGAAGCCAGAGCGAAGGCAGAAGCAAAAGCCAAAGCGGTTGCGGAAGCCAGAGCGAAGGCAGAAGCAAAAGCCAGGGCGGAAGCGGAAGCCATAGCCAAAATTAAACCGGAAATTGAGAAAATTATGGTAAAAATCCCCGGCAAAAACTATAAAATGATGACCACGGAAGTAACACAGGGCTTGTATAAGTTTGTAATGGGCGAAAATCCCAGCTGGTTCAGAAAAGATAATAAGAGACTTACAGAGAAGGAAAAGTCAAAAGTTCCGGAGAACACGGACAGCTACCCTGTAGAGCAAGTCAGCTGTTACGATGCAATCTATTTCTGCAACAAGTTGAGTCAGGCGTTAGGATTGGAACCTGTATATTCCGTAGACGGAATCAAAGATGTAACAAGGTGGGGCTACACGCCACACAAAAAGGAAGAAATAAAAGGAAAAATTACCCAGAATATTGATGCCAGTGGGTACAGGCTGCCTACAGAAGAGGAATGGGTATATTCAGCAAATGGCGGACAATATTATAAATATGCAGGCAGCGACAATTTGAATGAGGTAGGCTGGTACGGTGGGTGGTACGGTGGTAACAGCGGAGATATGACGCATCCTGTGGCGCAGAAAAAGCCGAACGGCTATGGGCTTTACGACATGAGCGGCAATGTTTGGGAGTGGTGCTGGAATTCCGCAAGCAGCATCGGTTGTTCACGCGGCGGCAGCTGGGACGGATCCGAAACCAGTTGTTGGGTTTATAGCCGGTACGACTACTACGCCAACTACCGTCTCAACGATGATGGTTTCCGATTGGTTCGCACCATTTATTATGCGGAAATTAAAGCGGAGGAAGAAGCCAGAGCGGAGGCAGAAGCAAAAGCCAAGGCTAAAGCAGAAGAGAAAATTATGGTAAAAATCCCCGGCAAAAACTACGAGATGATGAACACCGAAGTAACACAGGGCTTGTACAAGTCCATAATGGGCGAAAACCCCAGCTGGTTCAGGAAAGACAATAAGAAACTTAATGAGGAGGAAAAGTCAAAACTTCCGGAGAATACGGACAGCTACCCTGTAGAGTATGTCAGCTGGTACGATGCAATATATTTCTGCAACAAGTTGAGCCAGAAGGGCGGATTGGAGCCTGTATACTCCGTAAACGGAAGTACAGACGTAACGAAGTGGGGTTACACGCCACCCGAATGGGAAGAAATAAAAGGAAAAATTACCCAGAATATCGATGCCAACGGCTACAGGCTGCCCACAGAAGAGGAATGGGAATATGCGGCAAGGGGCGGACAGAATTATGAGTATGCAGGCAGCAATAATCTGGGTGAGGTTGGCTGGTACTATGAAAACAGCGGATATATGACGCATCCTGTAGCGCAGAAAAAGCCGAACGGCTACGGGCTTTACGACATGAGTGGCAATGTTTGGGAGTATATTTCTGAGAACTACAACGACGGCCGCTGTGAACGCGGCGGCGGCTGGTACCTCGACAGCGACTACTGCAAGGTTGATTACCGGAGCTACGACAGCGCCTACAGCTGCCACAGCTACGGTTTCCGCCTTGCCCGCACCATAAAGTAGGCTGGCGAGCCTGCGGCAGTGTAGTGGCGGCGAAAGGAGGCGGCAAGCCGACTGTAGCAGCCACGAAACGGCTGCAGGGCGAGCAGGGGGTGGGGTAAAAATAAGTTGGAGAAAATATGGATTATTTTAAAAGAATATTGAATGGTACTATGCCTGAAACTTTATATCATTATACGGATGGACAGGGGCTTTTAGGAATTATAGGGAAAGAGCAATTTTGGGCATCTCATATAAGATTTATGAATGATTTAAAAGAAGAAATCTATTCGTTGGATTGCCTTGAAAAATGTTTGACTGAATCAAAAGAAAATGTATCTAAAATTATGGAATCTGTAAAAACAGAATTTCATAAAGAAACTTCAGAAAAAAGTATTTTTGTTGTCTCCTTTAGCGAAAAAAAAGATAATTTAAATCAATGGCGTGGGTATGCAGATAAAATTCCAGCCTATTGTATAGGGTTTGATTATGAAAAGTTAAAGGAAAATGGAGGTTTTTGTACTAATGTTGAAAAAATAATAGAGCGTTTGAATAAACCTGATAGTTCAAGTACCGAAAATCCCTTTGTTTTTTTATTGCCCTGCATTTATGAGAAAAATGAACAGGATAGTTTAATAAAAGAAGTTGTCAATGATTCTAAGAAAAAAATTGGTAATGATGATTATGAAAACCTTGGAAAGGAAATTGCCAGGCGCCTTATATATTACTCACCTTTAATAAAGCATGAAATGTCAAAAGATGAGGAAGAGTGGAGATTAATAATTGTGTACGAAGATTTACAAACTTCTAAAGACGAAGCAGTTTGTAACAATTTCAAAAATACACCGTCAAAACAAAAAAAGGATTTCATAAATTTTAGAATGGGAAAATCTTTGATTATTCCGTATTATGAATTCAAAATACAGAAAAAATCAGTTAAAGAAGTGATTATAGGAGCCTGTCCAGATATGGAATCTGTAAAAGAGTCTACTTCGTATTTTTTAACAAAACATGGTCTAAAAAATAACCTTCTGGTTGAAACAAAAAATCCATACAGAAACTGGTAATTTCCCATGCCACTGCAAACCCAATTCATGACATTCTTTGTCAGTCCCTTCAGCGAGCCTTCCAGCCATGCTGAACTTAACAATTTCTTAAAGTCTCACCGCATAATTAATGTGGAAAAGCGTTTGATTGACGGTGAACGGGGTACGGGCTGGGTTTTTCTTGTGGAGTATTCCGATATTGACGGTTCAAAGGCTGGCTATACTATGAGTTCAAAAATTGACTGGCGGGATGTCCTTACTCCAAGTCAATTCGCCGTCTACGATTGGCTCCGAAAAAGGCGCAAAGAAATTTCTGATAAGACAAAAATTCCTCTTTACGGCATACTGAGCAACGAGCAGCTTGCCCTTATGTCGCAGAATCTTCCAAAAACAAAAGAAGATTTCCTGAAAATAAAGGGAATCAACGAAAGTAAATATAAGCAGTGGGGAGAAGTTTTCTTAAAAGCCATAGAATCTGCCCTGCTTTCTGCAGGAAATTTATTCAGCAGGATTACAGATTACAACAATCTTAGGGTAGCATATTTAAAGGCTTTGAAAGGAAAGCGTTTTTCCCCGGAAGCCGTTATTTTTGACTTTAACCCGGACAAAAAATTGCAAGCCAGTTTTTTGCAAACCTTTATCTGTCCGAAACAGACCATTTTGCTGTAGAAAAACTAAAATCGGCCGGATATGTAAGGTATATGGACGACATCCTGATTTTTGCAGATTCAAGGGCTGAAGTAAATTTCTTTTATAGAAGCCTGAAATCTTTTACAGAGAACAATTTTTTCTTAGAGTTTAAGCCCCCTGTAATAAATCTGTGCAAAACAGGAATTCCGTTTCTGGGGCATTTGATAACCCCTGCAGGAATAAGCCTTTTGGGCAAAAACAGAAGGAGAAAGCACAAAAAAGAAAAGCAATTGATGAATCTCCTTTCTGAAAATAAAATCACCCCGGCGCAGTTTTCCTGCCGGTATGCGGCTCTTTTTACCGGGGAAAATTTCCTTCTTCCTACTCAATCACCCACTCTGTCAGCTGCTTTTCCGCACTGGAATAATTTACTCCCACTTACACAATTTTTACAGATTTTTTGCCTTTTTACATAAAAAAACTACAGGCATTAAAATTTCTATACATTGAACTATACAAATTTAAACAATTATGCTATACTGATTTTTGGAAGTGCCTGATTCTATGGCGGCGGCTCCCAAACTCAACCAGTTTATGCTGGAATTTGACTTAGGGAGGCTTTGCGGAATGACTTTATACGAAATTATTTCG
>CAMAFU010000136.1 GCA_945833725.1 uncultured Treponema sp. | reverse complement strand
TGCAAACACAAAAAAAGCCTCAGCCGCACTCCAAGACAAAACCGTGTTTAATACACAGTTTTTTTTATTTCAACATATAAAGTATAATTAAAGAACTTAAGCAAAATTAAAGTTATTGAATAAAAAAAAACGAAGTGGTAAAGTTTAACCGTGCAATTTTTTTTGCCGCATTTTTACATGGAGGATTTTATGGCAAAGGATTTAGACTGGAGCAATCTGTCATTTTCTTACACAAAGACAGACAAAAGATTTGTATCACAATACAAAAACGGCAGCTGGGACGAAGGTGTACTCACCTCCGACGAAAACATCGTCCTTAATGAATGTGCCTGTGTATTTCAATACGCACAGACTTGTTTTGAAGGCTTAAAGGCATACACAACAAAAGACGGCAAAATTGTTACTTTCCGTCCTGATCTAAATGCAAAAAGAATGGCAGATTCCTGCCGCATGCTGGAAATGCCTGTTTTCCCAGAAGACCGGTTTGTTCAGGCTGTAATCGACACTGTAAAGGCAAACATCGACTGGGTTCCTCCATACGGCAGCGGCGCAACACTTTACATAAGACCGTATATGTTCGGTTCAAATGCAGTAATCGGCGTAAAACCGGCAGACGAATATCAGTTCAGAATTCTTGTTACACCTGTAGGTCCTTATTTTAAAGGCGGAGTAAAACCAATTACAGTACGCATTTCCGATTTAGACAGGGCTGCTCCTCATGGAACAGGTCATATAAAAGCAGGTCTTAACTACGCAATGAGCCTCCACAATATTATGGACGCCCACAGAAACGGATATGCAGAAAACATCTATCTCGATCCTGCATCCCACACATATCTGGAAGAAACAGGCGGAGCAAATATTCTCTGCGTTACAAAAGACGGAAAGCTTGTAACACCAAAATCAGACAGTATTCTTCCTTCAATTACAAGGCGCTCTCTTGTTCATGTTGCCAAAGAATACCTTAACATCGAAGTAGAAGAAAGAAAAATCCACAAAGACGAACTTTCCCAAATGCAGGAAATAGGCCTTTGCGGAACAGCCGCAGTTATTTCACCTATCGGAAAAATCCACGATCACGGAAAAGAAATTCTCGTTCCGTCTGGAATGGAAAGCATTGGACCTGTTCTCGGAAAACTCCGGGAAACACTTACAGGAATCCAGATGGGTACAATAAATGCCCCGGAAGGCTGGATTAAGGAAATAAAATAAGTTTTACTTTCTTAAAATACGCAAAAAAGGCTGTCGTATAAGTGAAGTTACACTTGCGGCAGCCTTTTTTATTTTAAATTTTTTAAATTTAACCTTTATTTTGATGTCATATTTACAATACCATCCCAGCCGGCAGGAACACCTTTTTCAATAAATTCCCGGCATCTTTGGGCAAAAATAAGAGGCGTTTCATCAGAATCATCAAGAGCATTGGCCTTTACAAAAAGTTTTCCCGCTTCTTTAAAATCCCGGTTTTCATATTTTTCCATAGCCTTTTCGTAAATAGCCAGCGCTTCCAGCACATTGTCAGGCAGTTCGTTTATAAAGCCCAGAATATTCCACAACTGTACGCTTTCATCACGCCCTACAACCCTAACCTTATCAAGTTTACGGGCAGCAAGCAGACCGCGTTTTTCCATGGAATTAGCTTCGTTCCAAGTCTGGTCGCTGCACATAATCCAAGATTTATAGACTTTGTTTACACCTTCAAGACGGCTGGCAAGATTTACAGCATCTCCCATAATCGTATAATTCATCTTAGAACTTGTACCCATGTTTCCAACAACCATTTCGCCGGTATTTATGCCTATTCTTGTTTTTAATTCACATGGAATAAGACCGGAAGCCATATTCACCCTGTTAAATTCCATTTCCGTTTCCTTCATTTTTATGGCAGAAACACAGGCACTCCAGGAAGGATTTTCCAAATCTACAGGCGCACCAAAAAACGAAACAATTGAATCACCAATGTATTTGTCTATTGTTCCCCCTTCATCAAGAATCCTGTCCGACATACTTCCCAAATAACCGTTCAAAATACTTACAAGTTTTGCCGGCGTTACAAGCTCCGAAAACGAAGAAAAACTTTTTATGTCCGAAAAAAGAGCAGTCATGTGTTTTTCTTCACCGCCTAACTTTAACTTTGAAGGATCTTTTACAATCTGCTCAACAACAGCCGGTGCAAGATAAGTAGAAAAAGCATTTCTTAAAACACCCTTGTCCTTTTCAGCCGTAACAAACCGAATTATTACAACAACAAGATAAGAAAAAACAGAAACAAGGAGAGGAGAAACAACAGGCACATAAATCTGGAAAAAAACCATCAGAAGAACAGGAACACCCACCGCCACAAGAATGGAAAAAATGCCCGCAGCATTCTGCATGAATACGGAACTTTCTCCAGTCAGGCAAACGGCCAGAAAAGCAATTAAAGAAGCCAGAATAAAGCCCACAAACCAGTCTATCTCCCAGATAAAGTTTTGTGTAAGAATAGTATTGTAAACATTGGCATGGGTTCCTACATTAGGATAAGCCCTGTTAAAAGGAGTTGTTCCCAAATCTGTGGTAGAACTTGCCGTATTTCCAATTATGCAGAACGAATCTTTGTAAGCCTCTTTTTTTTCGTTAAATGTGCCGGTATAGATTTTTTCTTCGTTTTTAAGGGAATCTACAAGAAGTTCCAAAGCACCGAAAACTTCGTCATAATTTTCTACGCTGTCTTTCATTTCTTCCAGTCGGGCAAACATCTGGTCAAAGCTGTTTCCGTTTACAAAGTCAGAAAGGCTGGCAAAAAAATCCCTCCTGCACTGAAAATAATCTTCATATTCAGCTTCCGTTATGCCGCCGCCAGAATGAACGCCATTTTCATCAGTTCCCATACACTTTTCAAGAAGATATTCCTTAAAAACTTTTATTCTTTCGTAATCTTCAAGAAGTTTTACTGTAGCATTAAAATATCCCAGAGGAAGCCCCTGTTCATCCCAAAGCTGAAAAGAACTTAAACCTTCAAGTTTTTCCACAATGTTCTTTTCTGCTTCATCAAGTTGAACAAGCATAACAACGCTTTCCCGGCGGAATGAATCCACAAACTCCCTGTTCAGCCAGTTAACAAGCATCCTTCCGTGAGAATCAAGGGGAATCACAATATCTTCCAAATTTCCCGTATCAGGATTGCGGGCATTTTTAAGTTTTAATGTAAAACGGTTTCTTTCGATTCTTTCAGGTTTTAAAATATCAAGAATAGGAGCAAAAACAAGTTGAGCCGCAAATGCCCCGTTCTGGTCGCTTAAAAGTTCAACCCGCCGGCGTGTTCCGTCAATATCAAGAACAATATTGGTAAAACCGGCACCTTTTGAAGCCCGGATAAAATTTTCCTGAGCCGGACAAAAACCAAGTTTATTATCGCCGCCCTGATCCACAAGATAATATTCGTTTCCAGCCTTTATATACCCTTTGCTGTCATAAACATTGGGAAAAAGACATTTTTTCCGCACATAATCAATGTAGTTTTCATCATATTTAATATCCAGATCAAGAACATTCACCGTAAGCCATGCATTACCAAAAAACTCCAGAGAACGGGCAAAAAGCAAGTCGTTATCCTGATATGCCGCATCATAAATGGAATCTTTAAGGGAATCAAAATCCGGGTTAATATAACCGTCAATAATTTCCTGAGCAAGAATTCCCAGTTCATTTTTAGAATACATCCCCGAAACAGCCGCCCCGGCAAACTGATTTATAAGGCTCGAAACATTCGACTTTCCACTGTCAAAAGCCTTCTCAATTTTAGTTGCTGCCTCCGGGTTTACTCCCAGTTTGGAAGGAGAAAGATATTCAATATCGAATACAGCAGTTGCAGCACCCAGTTCTTTCATCCTTAAAAGAGAATTGGCCAGAATATCCCTGCTCCACGGCCATGAACCAAGACTGTCCAGCGACCTGTTGTCAATTTCCACAAAAAGAATTTCATTGCGTTCCTCAGGAGGTTTTCTTATGCCAAGAAAAAAGTCGTAAAGACGCAGATCAAATTTTTGAAAGAAACCCAAAAAACCAACAATAAGCCATACGAAAATTACAGCAAGAACAGCAATTTTATCAGACTGTTTCCGTATTTTTTTTGAATTGACAGAACTCTTCATATGACAAAAAGTATATCACATGTTATAATTTTTTATAGAATTTTTTATGCCGTGCCCGAAAACTAAAGTTTTCGGTCGCTATGTCCAGGGTTCCGCTAACCGCTCCATTGTAACGGCGGGTTCAAAATTTTCACCCACCGTTACAACGCCAAAGGCGCCCTTCCCAGCGCTCACGGAAATTCTTCATCTGCAGGAAATTTTCTTAAACATCGTTACAGAACTTTTCCTGAACAAAAGCAGGAGCATTTTTATGAAAAAAGTTTTTTTTCTCCTTTTAACTGCCGTATTTTTTACCTTTTCCATTTCTGCCCAAAGTTCCGAAAAACTTTCAGAAATCATCTCCTCAAAAAAAATAACTTCCGGGCAGGCAGCATATCTTTCCGCAGTTTATTTAAATGCCGTACAGGAGCAGGCCGATTATTCCCAGTCCGTAAAAGCTCTGGAAGAACTTTCCCTGCTTAAAGAAGGCACATCTCCCAACGATTTTATTTCCATTGATCAGTGTGCCTTTCTTTTTGCAAAAACAACAGGCATTAAAGGCGGACTTTTCTACACGCTTTTTCCCACACCACGCTACGCCTTTAAAGAACTTCAGGCAAAAAAAATAATTCCGCCAGATCAAGATCCGTCTTTTTCACTTTCGGGCAGAGATGCCATTGCAATATTAAACGGTTGCATTGACTCTTCATCAAAATAAAGGTTTTCAGTTTTATATATTTATAAGGAACATTCATACAGGATTGAATTATGAAAAAAAAGATTATTGCTTTTATGATTGCTGCATCGGCATTTTCACTTTTTGCAGTTGATTTTGGCGGAGTTTTAACAAACAGTTCTACATTAAAAAACGCTCAGGAAGGCTCTTCCCTAAAGCTCAACCAGAAAAACTCCCTGACTTTATGGCTTAAACTTCCTTTCGATCAGACAAATTCAAAATCTCTGGCGATGCAGGGCAAATACCAGTTCGAAGGCGACTTTGTACAAGAACAAAATTACAATGCCCTTAACCTCGATGTTTTCAAGTTTTCCCTTAAAAAACAAAACTTTACCCTTACAGCCGGAAGGTTCTTTTATGCAGACACTTCATCCCTTATATACACTCAAAACGGCGACGGCATAAAGGCAGATTATGTTTCCCGTAATTTTGAACTTTCTGCATACGCCTTTTATACAGGTCTTTTAAACTCCCACTTTACTACAATCCTCGATTCCCAGAAAGAACAAGACAAATCAAAACTTTACGATTTATGCCCCGACTATTTTACAGCCGGAGTAAAAGCTGTTTTCCCATATCTTTTCTGTGAACAAACCTTAAGTGCAGAATGTTTGTCTGCCTTCAGAACATCCCTTAATACAGACAGCAGAACTTATCTGGAACTAGGTCTGTCAGGTCCTTTGCCTTTGAAAAACATTTTCTACAATGCAAATACAACCGTTC
>CAMAFU010000135.1 GCA_945833725.1 uncultured Treponema sp. | reverse complement strand
ATCCGCCGGGCAAAAGTTCTGCTGTATAAACAAAAGTATTTATGTTTACGGCCATTAAAATTGCGGCGGCTATAACTGTAAAAAAATTCAGGACAGACCTTTTCTTCATAGGTAGAATATATCAATTTAACGGAATATGTTGAATATTATTGAGAGGACAAACAGGACAAACGAATTATAAAATTTTTGCGATTTTTCATATATTTTTGAATTTTTACTTTTGTCTAGTTGTAAAAAATGATGAATTTATATAGAAATATAATGTGGTTTTTTCCCTGTTTTTGTAATTCTATCATAAAAAAGGGTGTAAAAGTTTTTTATCTTTTGCAAATCTTTCTGTTTTCCGGACTGTTTTCGGATTCAAGATTGTTTCTTTTCCTTGATGTAAATCAAAAATCATATTAAACCATTTTTACTTTTAAGGAGGCGTAATAATATTTGCGTCTTTGTGTGCTGCCGTTAACGCGGTGTTTTATTACATAAGGAGGATTTTTTCATGAAAAAAATTGCTTTGCTGGCTCTTTCTTTGGGGGCTGTTCTTGCTTTGACCAGTTGTGGTGAAAAAAAGAATTACATTCTTGCTACTGGCGGAACTTCCGGTACTTATTATCCTTTTGGTGGTGCCATTGCCAATATCTGGAATACTAAAATCGAGAACATGAATGTTACTGCTCAGGCAACAGGAGCTTCTGCAGAAAACCTTCGTCTTATTTCAAACGGAGATGCAGAATACGCTATTGTTCAGAATGATGTTATGGATTATGCCAACAATGGTTCTGATATGTTCGAAGGCAAAAAAATTGAAAATCTGGCATCTGTAGGAACTTTATATCCTGAAGTTGTTCAGATTGCAGCTTCTAAAAACAGCGGAATAAAAACTGTGGCCGATTTACGCGGAAAAAGAGTTTCTGTAGGCGATGCCGGTTCTGGAGTTGAATTTAACGCAAAACAGATTCTCGAAGGTTACGGAATTACCATGAAAGATATTCAGAAAAATAATCTTTCATTTAAAGAATCTGCCGAAGGAATACAGAATGGTACTCTTGATGCATGTTTTATTACAGCAGGCGTGCCTAATTCAGCCCTTCAGGAACTTGCATTTACGGCAGGTCTTATTCTTATTCCTGTAGACGGAGCTCAGGCTGATTCTATCTGCAGCAAATATTCTTTCTATACAAAAACAACAATTCCTGCCGGTACATATAAAGGCACTGATACAGATACTCCTGCTCTTGCCATAAAAGCTACTCTTGCTGTAAGTGCAAAACTTGACGAAAACACTGTTTACGACATGACAAAAGCTCTTTTCGATAATCTTGATGAGTTAAGTTCTGCTCATGCCAAAGGAAAAGAAGTTTCTGCAAAAAATGCTGTTGAAGGAATTTCCGTTCCACTTCATCCTGGTGCTGCAAAATACTTTAAGGAAATTGGCGTACTTGCTGAATAAATTATAAAAATGAAAAAGATATGGATTGCCGGCACCTTAATTTTTCTGCTTACTCTGTTTTTGCCTTCAATAAAGGTGCTTTCCATATCTGTAAGGACAGATCTTTCAGAAAAAGTTTATTCCCGCCGGGCTCAGAAAAACGGCTGGAGCATTGGCTATACCCATTCTGTTAATAAAGGCCGGATTTACGATTATTACCGGGCAACAAAAGATGGCTGTCTGGAATTGTATAAAACAGAATTTGTTTCCTATGGAGCAGGAATTCCAGAAGCAGACGAAACGCCGGGAGCAGTTTTTAGCGTAGAACAGGATTTTTATTCAATAAGCAGTCTGGAAAGAAAGCTGAAAACTCTTGTTATGGCGGTGGGCGTTGTTGCAGAACACTCTATTGTAATTGACGGAAATGAACTTTTTCTCAAAAATTTGTATGCACCTATGACAAGCCTTGTTTTTCAAATCAAAAAAACATCGCTTTTTGACTATATAATTACAAAAAAAATTCCATAAAAATGCGGTGAATGTGGCAGGTACGGTAAACCGGTCAGAAAACCGCTGTACAATTAAAAAATAATTAAAAGGAGATTTTGCCTGTGAACAATAAAAATCAGTCTGGCTCGATTGAGTCCATTGCAGAAAGCATGACACCTACTACAAATGAAGATGAAATCAAAGAAATGATGAAAGATTTAGACAGGGAGCAGTCGTATCGTGTGCATGCCTGCTGGCGTAAATGGATTACTGTTTCCATTTCTGTCGTTTTTTGTGCGTTTCAGTTGTATGCGACTTTAACCGGAAGAATTCCGGCACAAATTCTTAGGGCAACTCATCTGGCTTTTGTTCAGTTTCTGGCTTTTCTTCTTTTTCCTGCTGCAAAAAAACTTCCCCGCAATACTCTGCCTCTGTACGATGTTGCGCTGGCCTTTATAGCTTCCGGCTGCTGGATTTATTACATTGTAAATTTCCGTGCTCTTGTTGCCAGGGCTGGTGCTTATACTGCTTTAGACATTGTAGTGGGCATAATCGGAATTGTTGTGCTTTTTGAAAGTTGCCGCCGTATTGTAGGCCTTCCTATTATGATTATTGCCGCTGTTTTTATTCTTTATGCCTTTATTGGAAAATATCTTCCAGGATTTTTAAATCATCGCGGATATAAGCTTTCCAGAGTTGTAAGTCATCTTTTTTACACAACAGAGGGAATTATCGGAACTCCTGTAGGCGCCTGTTCAACTTTTATTTTTCTGTTCATTCTTTTTGGTGCTTTTCTGGAAAAAACAGGAATCGGTCAGTTTTTTATTGATACCTGTAATGCCATTGCAGGAGGTGCCAGTGGCGGACCTGCTAAAGTTGCCGTTCTTTCTTCGGCTCTTTTAGGTACTGTTTCCGGCAGTTCTGTTTCCAATACGGTAGGTTCCGGTTCTTTTACTATTCCAATGATGAAAAAATTAGGGTACAAAGGGGAATTTGCTGGAGCTGTTGAGGCGGCGGCTTCTACCGGCGGGCAGCTTATGCCTCCTATTATGGGTGCTGCGGCTTTTCTTATGGCAGAAAGTGTAGGTGTGCCTTATTTAACTGTTGTTAAGGCTGCTGTTATTCCTGCCCTTCTTTATTTTGCCGGAATTTTTATTACTGTTCATCTTGAAGCCCACAAACTTGGATTAAAAGGTTTGCCAAAAGAGGAACTTCCTAAATTCCTGCCTCTTTTTATGAAAAGGGGATATATGATCCTTCCTCTTATAGTTATTATTTTCTTCCTTTGTTCAGGTAAAACGGCAACTTATTCTGCTTTAATGGGAATTGTATCTATTGTTGCCATTGCAGTTATTCTTGCTATTGTTGATATTGCTCATGGCTATAAACCCCGCTTTGATTTTAAAACTCTTCTGGAGGTAATTTGTTCTGCTGCCAGAGGCGTAATCAGCGTGGCTATTGCCTGTGGAATGGCCGGAATTATTATTGGAATTGTAACATTAACAGGTCTGGGCCTTAAACTTGGAGCAGGTTTAGTTTCTCTGGCTCACGGAAAACTTTTAATCACTTTAATTCTAACAATGATTTCTTCCATTATTCTTGGAATGGGAGCCCCTACTACGGCTAATTACCTTATTACTTCAACAATTACAGCAACAGCCATTGTTAAATGTATTTATGGCGACGGTACTCCAACACCTCTTCAACTGCTGCCAGCTCACATGTTTGCCTTCTATTTTGGAATTATTGCAGATGTTACGCCTCCTGTAGCACTGGCAGCTATTGCCGGAGCATCCATTGCAAAAGCCAAACCTATGAAAACAGCTGTAAATGCAACTAAACTTGCAATCGGTGCATTTATTGTTCCGTACATGTTTATTTACAATCCTGCAATGCTTATGATTGATGCAAACGCTCTTACAATCTGCAAAATAACTCTTACTGCTTTGCTGGGTATGTTCGGAATAAGCGTTGGACTTGAAGGCTACGGATTTAATACTACGGGATTTTTAAATAATACAAATGTTTCTGGAGCTGTAAAAAAAGTGTTCAGCGTGCTGGAACGGATTTTATTTGTTGCTGCAGGTTTGTGCTGCCTTGATCCAGATACAAAAACAGATATTTTTGGAATTGTTGTAATTTTTGTTCTTGTAGCGATTCAAATCTTGAGGAAAAAACAAAGAAAAAATATTATTTAGTAATGAATGAAAAATATGGTTTTTATTGGTCGAGGGATTTTATAATCTTTCTTTTACGCAAAAGTCTTGCGGGTTTATGCTTATTTCTGTATCTGTCTTTTTGTGCAGCAGAACCGGTTAAAGTAAACGATTTAAAACCGCTTCCAAAAACTAAAGACCGCCCGTCTGTGGCTGTTGTTCTTGGTGGCGGCGGTGCCAAAGGTTTTTCTCAGGTTCCTGTTATTGAAGTCCTGGAAGAAATGGATATTCCCATTGACATGGTAATTGGAACAAGCATAGGTTCGATTATCGGCGGACTTTACTGTACGGGAAAATCACCTGATCAAATGCTTGAACTTTTTCAGGATATTGAATGGCCAAAATATTTTAGTTTTAGTTCTGACAATCCTTACGAACAGCTTTTTGGCAAGCACAGCAGTTTTTCGAATCTTTTGACTTTAAACCTTGATGGATTTTCCTTAAAACTTGGCACAGGCGTTTGCAACGGTCAAAAACTTTACGAATTATTTAAAACCATTACCTTAAAATATCCGTCAAACATGAATTTTGATGATTTTGAAATTCCTTTTAGGGCTGTTGCCGTTGATACCTTAAACGGAGAGGCTTATGTGTTGCAGGATGGGGATATTACGGAAGCAATTCGGGCCAGCATGAGCCTTCCAGGTGTTTTTGAACCGGTGGAAATTGACGGGCATGTTTTTATTGACGGCGGTGTCCGGTACAATCTTGCTATAAATGTTGCACGAAATCTTGGATTTGACATTATAATTGCCGTTGATATTTCTCAGCAGATTCAGGATGATTACTCCATTTACAGTTCAAATCCTGCTGTTGCCCTTCTTAATTCCATTACGATTGCCCAGCAGACATCAATAAAAGAACTTACGCAATATGCAGATTTAGTAATAAAACCAGAAACAGGAAAGTACGGTCTTATGTCATTTAAAAACTGCATGGAAATTTACAATGGAGGTAAAATTACTGCCCAAGAAATAAAGCCAGAATTAGAAAAACTCCGACGCCGTATTTTTCCTGATGATTATGATTCTGCCGGAAATAGAATTTCTTCAGAAAGGAAAACGGTTTCTCCCGTTAATTACGATAAAAAAGAATTCCTAAAAATTGATGAAATAAATATTTTGGGCGAGGCAAAATCTGATAAAAAATTCCTGGAAAGGGAACTTGTTCGTATTAAGCAGAATGGCTATACAGATAAAAATTTTGAAACCCTTATAGAGAAAATTGATTTGGCAGGAAACTATGCCGGTGTCAGGGTGCATGTTATTCATTCTGACAAAGGAAATGAACTTAATCTTTTACTTACCCAGCGAAATCAAAAATCAAACAAAATAATTCTTGGAACGGATCTTGTTTCCGTAGATTCCAGACAATATGTTTCAAAATTTATGATATCACCGGAATTTCAGATGCGTGGAATTTTGGGTGCTGGTTCGCTGCTGGGAGTTCGCGGAACTTTTTTAAATGAGTTTTCCGGAAATATGTATTTATTTAAGGCATTCAATCCAA
>CAMAFU010000134.1 GCA_945833725.1 uncultured Treponema sp. | reverse complement strand
AACTGAGAACTGAGAACTGAGAACTGAGAACTGACGCTACTCTTTTCCGATTTTTATGCAATAGCATACTTGCTTATTGTAACTCAAATTCCGTGTAAGTGCAAATATGATTCTTTTTGGGGAGTCTCCGATCAACTGTGTTAGAAGGCGAAGCTGCGAAAAAAAAATAAAAATTCGACATTCGAACTAATAACAGTTATTTTATATCATACAACGACTGGCATATTTTTTCTTCGAGCAATTTTTGTGCTACAAGGGGATTTTTTTCTATAAGAAGCAAAAGGGTCTGCCTTGATACGCAAAAAAGCTGACAGTCTGAATATACTCTGCACTGATTTAAAAGCGGTTCATTAAGCACACACTCCACATCGCAAAAAAAAGCACCAGTCGGCAAAAATTTTCGTACACCTGTTTTTTCGTTTACAAATTCTGCACATCCACTGGTAACATAATAAGCACACTCAGGAACAGTTCCCTCTTCCAGAATCAATCTCCCTTTTTTGTAATCTACAAGATTTTTGTATTTTGCAGTAAGAAAATCTGGACTTAAAAAAATTTTGCGGTAAATATTTGCAGCTTTTCCCGAAATATTTTTTTTAGACAGCAAATACAATTCACCAAGAAGCAAATCATCAAAAAATTGAAAAATAAAAATATACTGGGCAAAGAAAAGAAGAAAAACAAAAAAGAAAAAAATATCCATAAACATAATTATAAACTGCCCCAAAACACCGTAAATCAAATTATATTTATTGACATTTATAAAAAGATGAAGAAAAAACCTGAAAATCCAAAAACTGAATGTACATAAAAAACCAGACACTGCACAAAGTTTTAAAGACGGTTTAGTTCCAGAAGCAATAAGATACAAAAGGGTAATAGCAATAAAAATAAGAATGTTAGGAAGAAATTTTACAAACTGACCGGCCAAAAAACCGTTAAAAATAAAATCCAGCTGGGAGATTCCATGAAAAACAGGCAGTGTCAAAATTGTTTTAAGTGAAAAAAACAGAATTATTAAAATGCTGGCGGCAAGAATTATAATAAATTCAAAAACAACAGCAAGAATCTGATTAAAAACAACCTTTCTTTTCTGCTGGGTAAGAAAAACCCTTTTCATTGCCACAAAAGTAGACGCAAAAAAACGACGTGCCATCCAAACAATAAATACAACAAGGAAAATTTCAAAAAAATTGATGAAATTAAAGGATGAAATGGCTTCAATAACAGAATTTGCTTCTATATATTCCTTTAACTGGGGAATAGTTTCAAAAAGCGATTCAATCATTTCTGGGGAAGCATGCAAAAACCTTACAAGAACAGAAACAATAAGCATTAAAATCGGAATTACGGAAAACAAAAAGTCAAAGGAACAGGCACTCGCATAAGAAAGCAGACCATTCTGATCAAAAAACTTAACCACAAGAATGATTGACTGGAGAACTGTATACAAAGTAATTTTTCTGCTTTTTTCCTTAACGCCCATATAAAAAGAAAAAGGCTGCTTTTAAGCATCATATAATAAAGAGCATTAAAGCAGCCATAAAATAATATTTTAAAAGTCTGCCAATTTAGGAGCACGAGGGAAAGGAATTACATCCCGAATGTTAGACATGCCTGTAACATAAAGAAGAAGCCTTTCAAAACCTAAACCAAACCCCGAATGAGGAACTGTACCGAATTTCCGCAAATCCAAATACCAGGAATAGTCTTCCGGATTCAAATTCAATTCCTTAATTCTTGAATACAACTTGTCATAGTCCTCTTCCCTTTCAGACCCGCCGATTATTTCTCCAAGACCAGGAACAAGAACATCAACAGCCTTTACAGTTTTGCCGTCATCATTAAGCTTCATGTAAAAAGCTTTAATTTCCTTTGGATAGTTATAAACCATTACAGGACATTTATAAATTTTTTCCGTAAGGTAGCGTTCGTGTTCTGTAGCAAGATCGCATCCCCAGTAAGGCTTAAACTCGAATTCATCAGCGTGTTTTTCCAATTCTGCTACAGCTTCTGTATAAGATACACGCTTGAAAGGAGTTTCCACAACATGACGCAATGTATCAATAACACCAGGCTGAATCCGTTTATTAAAAAACTCCATATCGGCAGCACATTTAGTTAAGGCCCAGTTTAAAAGATATTTAATGAATTCTTCCTGAATGTCCATATTGTCTTCAAGATCATAAAAAGCCATTTCCGGCTCACACATCCAGAATTCAGCAAGATGCCGTGTTGTATTTGAGTTTTCTGCCCTAAAAGTAGGTCCAAAAGTATAAACCCTGCCAAGAGCAGTAGCAAGAGTTTCGGCTTCCAGCTGACCTGAAACAGTAAGGCTTGCTTTTTTGCCGAAAAAATCTTTACCGTAATTTACAAGTTTAGACGCATCTTCAGCTTTCATACCGGCATTACCTTTTGCAACGGCAATCTGAGCCAGTTTTTCCAGAGAAAGAGTCGTTATCTGGAACATTTCACCAGCACCTTCGCAGTCCGAACATGTAATTTCTGGAGTATTAATGTAATAAAAACCTTTTTCCTGAAAAAAACTATGAAGTGCAAAAGCCATCTGACTTCTCATGCGGAAAACAGCACCAAAAGTATTTGTTCTTCCTCTAAGATGGGCATTTTCCCGCAAAAATTCCATGGAAGCAGCTTTTTTCTGAATCGGATAGTCGCCTGGACATTTTCCAAGACAAGTCAATGTTTCAAGATTAACTTCAACACTCTGTCCAGATGCAGGAGAAGCAACAAGTTTTCCAGTGGCTTTTAACGATGCACCTGTAGAAAGTTCTTTTAACGCCTGTTCAACGGCATCGGCATTTACGCCTGAAGCAGGATTATTTCTGTCAAAAGTAAGCTGAATCGACGCAAAACAGGAACCGTCATTTACCTGAATAAAAACAAGATTTTTTGAATCACGAATGGTACGAACCCAGCCGCAAACCGTAACAATTCGGCCGTCTGGGGCGGATGTAAGAATATCCTTAATAAGTTCAGTTTTCATAATATAATATTTTATTAAAAAAGCAGAATTATAGCAACGACACGACAAAGAAAGTCTAAAATTCGGGCGGCTTTTGTTTCGCTTCGCTGCACAAAACCAGGCTATCCGACCTTCCGGCATTCGCCTTCATCCCTCCACTATGTTCCGGGACGGCAGAGCCGGGTCTCCTATCCTTTCCGCATTTTAAGCACAGTAGGCCGCAAAAAAAATACCGTTTTCTGCTTCCATTCCCCTGTAAAAAGAAAAACGGAAAACAAAAAACGGCATTAAAAACAAGGCAGCAGCTTTATAATTTCTGCAGCCCATAAAGCCTTTTACTTAAGGCCACCATAAGTTGCAATAAATACACCGGCAGCAATAGCAGTACCGATTACACCGGAAACATTTGGTCCCATTGCATTCATAAGGATAAAGTTAGAAGAATCTTCACTTTGAGCAACTTTATGAGCTACACGGGCAGCCATTGGAACGGCAGATACACCGGCAGAACCAATAAGAGGATTAAGTTTTTTATTTTTCGGCATGAACAGGTTCATTATCTGAGCCATACAAATACCGGCAGCAGTTGCAACAGCAAAAGCCACAAGACCAAGAACGATTATTCCTAAAGATTCTCCGCGGATAATTTTTTCCGGGGTCATCTGAGAACCAACACCAAGGGAAAGAAGAATGGAAACAATGTTCATAAGTTCATTTTCCATTGTTTTTGAAAGCCTTGTTGCAGCTCCAGATTCCTTAACAAAGTTACCAAAAGCAAGCATACCAATAAGAGGTGCTGCTGGAGGTAAAAGAAGTATTGTAATAAGAAGAAGCATCATAGGGAAAAGAACCTTTTCTGCCTTTGGAACAGGACGAGGGTTTTCCATGTGAATCATTCTCTGTTTTTTTGTTGTAAGGAGTTTCATAATAGGAGGCTGAATCATTGGAACAAGAGCCATGTAAGAATATGCAGCAACGGCAATTACAGCCATAAGTTCCGGTGCAAGTTTTCCAGAAACATAAATAGAAGTAGGACCGTCTGCACCACCAATAATGGCAATAGCACAAGCCTGCATAATATTATAGTCAAGACCAAAAAGATTCATAACGGCAACACCGAAAAGTGTAAAGAAAACACCAAACTGTGCAGCTCCTCCCAAAATAGCTGTTTTAGGATTGGCAATAAGCGGACCAAAGTCTGTCATAGCACCAATTCCCATAAAAATCAGCATAGGGAAAAATTCATTTCCAACACCAGCTTTATAAATAATAGCCAACATTCCGTCTGGCAAGTTACCCATTCCAGCACCAACAGCATTTATAAGAACAGTTCCCATTCCAATAGGAATAAGGAGAAGAGGTTCAAACCCCTTTCCGGCTCCAAGATAAATAATAAGGAATCCGATACACATCATTAAAAATGACTGCCAGCCTGGAGCCCTGCCCCAGTTTGTTGCTCCAGCTTTTTCTGCATTTTCTTCTGCCAAAGCCTTTGCAGCTTCTTCAGCTTCTGCTTCCTGAGCAGACTGGAAGAACATTTTATAAATGCCTGTAGACTTTCCGATGTTTTTCAGAAACTGTACAGGATTAATATTGTGTTCTTCGCCCCAGTTTTCGGTGCCTTCAATTACACGGTCAAGACCTGTACCACCAGAAACTTTTACAGTTTTTTCTGCAGCAGGAGCAGAATTTTCAGCAGTCTGGGCAAGAACTTTTGTTCCGGCACTTAAAACAAAGGCAACTGCAAAAATACCGCAGCAGACGCTCATAACCTGTTTTTTAAAGTTTTTATTCAAATCAATCATATTAAAATCCTAAAAATCAAAGTGAAGAACCCGAAAAATTCAGGTTCTCCGTTTATAATCCTTTTACTGAATTTCTGCTACAGTCTGACCGTTAGAAACTTGAGTTCCTGTTGGAACGGTAAAATGAATTTTTCCAGCACTGCCGGCTTTAATTTCCAGTTCCATCTTCATGGATTCGATAATGATTACTGTAGTATCAGCATTTACAGAAGCACCTTCAGCAACAGCATACTTAAGCAGGGTTCCTGCAACAGGCGCGTTTACAGGTTTACCGCCGGCAGAAGCAGCAGGAGCTGGTGCAGGAGCCGGAGCTGCGGCAGGGGCAGGAGCAGCTTTTACAACTCCACCGATTGTCGCAATAACCTGACCGTTTGCAATCTGAGTTCCAGCAGGAACTGTATATGTAATAGTACCGTCAGCAGGAGATTTTACTTCCAGTTCCATCTTCATGGATTCAACGATAATAATGGTCTGACCTTTTGTAACTTTTGTTCCGTTGGCAAAGCACTGTTTAAGGAGAGTTCCTGCAACAGGAGCCTTAACATCTTCTCCTCCAACAGCAGAAGGAGCGGCAGCTGAAGCCGGAGCAGCACCTGCAGCCCCGAAAGCAACATTATAAGAATTACCGTTAACAGTAATATTGTCGCCGTTTGCAGTAACCTGATATGAAGTTCCGTTTACAGTAACAGTGTAAGAACCGTTTGAAGAAGCAGCCTTCGGAGCTTCCTTTACAGCAAATGTTTTTTCTGCATCAACAGGACCGTTTGCCCTTGTTTCAAAGAATTTGGCAGCAACTTTCGGGAACATTGCATAAGTCAAAGTATCTTCTACAGAACCGTTACCGCCGTTCTTTTTAGCTTCTTCAACCATTTTGTCCCATTCAGGTTCAATAAGGTC
>CAMAFU010000133.1 GCA_945833725.1 uncultured Treponema sp. | reverse complement strand
TTTTTTATAAGGTAAATTATAGATTCCAAACTGCCTAAAGTTATGCCTGCTAAAATTGCACAGCTGAAGAATACGGCAAGGGTAATTTTTTTTTGAGGAATGAAAGATATAAAAAGCATTTTAAATGTTTCTTCTACAAGACCGTTAAATATTATGGCTGTAACAAGAAGGCTTATAACTGTTTCCGAAAGAAAAATTGGAAGGTTCATAAGAAAATACTGGAGCATTGTGGCAGGGAATATGGTTATTGCTCCTAAAACACAGGCTGAAAGGGCATACCGAAGTTTCATTTCTGGAACTGCAATTATAAAAATAAGGAACACAGCAACAACGGGAATAAGACATAATGCCAGAAAAGCGGTAATATTCATAGTCAGTAGAGGATAATGCTTTTTTTGCGGTTCTGCAATATTTCCGTTATTTCTCGTCTATTTATTTTCCGACGCAGAAGTTGGAGAATATAGAAGAAAGTATGTCGTCGGAAGTTACTTCGCCTGTTATTTCGCCCAGATTGTCCAGTGCATCTTCTAAATCCTGAACTACGGCATCCAGCCCGTAAGTTTCGTCTTCCGTAATTTCCAGTGCATGATTTACCCGTTCCAATGCTTCTTCTACCAGGTCTTTCTGCCGCTGGGAGCCTAAGCCTGCTGTTTCTGAGCGGGCTGTTTTGTCGGACAGAAGAATTGAACTTACAGAAGCACACAATTCTCCTATGCCATTGCCGTTTTTTGCTGAAATTGAACAAATTCCTTCGATATTTTGATTGAGTTTTTTTAACTCGCCGGAATCGCATGTTTGAGCGGTGGCTTTATCGTTTTTGTTGAAGACTATTAACCCCCGGGTTTTTAGTCTGTTCTGAAGGAAATCTTTATCATCGTTGGAAAGACCTGCACTTGAATCTACAAGATAAAGAAGCAAATCGCTTTCATCGGCAAGATTTTTTGTAAGTTCAACACCTTTTGCTTCAATTACATCGTCGGTAAGCCGCAGACCTGCTGTGTCAAATATTCTGGCCGGAATGCCGTTAAAATTCACCTGACTTTCAATCCAGTCCCGTGTTGTTCCTTCTATATCGCTTACAATGGAACGGTCTTCTTTTAAAAGAGCATTAAAAAGTGATGATTTTCCGGCATTTGTTTTTCCTGCAAGAACAATTTTTGCGCCTTCCTGATATATTTTTTCTGTCTTCCATGAATTTGCCAGTTGCTGCAAAGTATTGCGGGCATTTTTGAGTTTTTCAGGATTAAAACTGTCTGCGATTGTTTCTTCATCTTCGGGATATTCAATATCAACTTCTATGGCAGCCAGTGTATCAACAATTTCTTTTTTGATGTTTTCTATTTCTGAAAAAAGGTTTCCGTTTAATCGTCCGGCGGCATGGGAGCGGCTGGAGTCTGTTTTTGAATCAATTATTTCTTTTACGGCTTCAGCTTTTGTTAAATCGGCTTTTCCATTTATAAATGCACGGAATGTAAATTCACCTTTTTCTGCAGGACGAAAACCGTTTTTAAGAAGAAGATGAAGAATTGAATTTATAACGGCAATTCCCCCATGACAGGAAATTTCGCACATTTCCTCTCCCGTAAAAGATTTTGGTGCCCTAAAAACAGAAACTAACACTTCATCAATTTTCTGCACTTTTCCGGATGAAGAGTCTGTTTTGTCTGTAATCCAGCCGTAAACAATTGTGTTGCCTTCTGCCTTTAACAGAACTTCTGGTCTGGAAAAACAGCCTGATAAAAGTTTTATTGAATTTTTTCCGCTTACACGGATTATTCCAAGGGCTGCGGGAACCAGAGCTGTTGCAACTGCCGCTATAGGTTCCTCCGGATTATATTTCGTGTTTGTCATATTCGTAAGCCTGCCAAAGTTTTTTTATGTCTGATAAAGACGGAAATCCTGAATCCTGTTTGTTTGGCTTTTCCTTGAAGTTGCTTTTTTGAACAGATTCAAGAAGTGAAAGGTTTAATTCCTGCTGTTCCTTTATTTCCTTTGTGTCTGTGAGACTTTTGGGATAAAGCATATTTTCGCTGCTTAGTGCCGGTTTTCTGAATTCTTCCAGAGATTCTACAGCTGAACCAGGATAGCTTTTTTTGCCTGGATCTGGAGAAATATCATCGTAGCGGCCTATGTTGTTCCAGTACATATATCCTCTGTCTACACTGTCCCGGACTCCGTAAATTTGTTTTTGTACATAATCTTTGTTGTACCACTGTCTGTCATACCGTACATTCAGATAAAAAGCCTGTACCCAGGGACGGATTATAATTCTGTTTCTTCCTATAACTGTATTTCTGTAGGTTCCGTAATAATATATTCTGTAAGGGCGTTCTGAAACAGGATCGTATTCCAGAAAATTCTGTTCAAAATGGCTGGGATAGAACATTGGACATATAACATCAACATATTCCGAAAGTTGTTCCACATCCTGTCCCGTTCTTGTTCCAGACCTGTACCAGCCGTTTGCCCCGTAAATATCTATGCCTATAGGTGCGTCGATATTTTTACGGGCATAAGATAAAAACGACAGAAGGGCACTTTCTTTGTCCATTCCCTTGTCTTTCCAGCGGAAAACTGCATTTGCCATGTTCCTTCCGTCTGTAGGAAATCTTATATAGTCAAATTGAATTTCATCGAATCCCCGGAAAATAAGTTCCTTTGCAATCCTGACATTGTATTCCCATACATCAGGTGAATATGGATCAACCCAGTTTTCATCGTAGTATGTCATTTTACGGCCGGTTACATTGCCTTCTTCGTCTGTTATGTCCTCCAGACCTTTTGTACCTATCCATGGCTTGTTTTCTTTTTTGTCCCAGACTGCATACTTTCCGTTTTCAATCTGGCTCAGATGTTTGTCCTTAAAAACAACAATCCGCGCTATAAGATAAATATTGTCTTTTTTCATTTGAGCCACAAAATTGTCTAAGTCGATATGATATTTTGAAATGTATCCGTTTTTTACAACTACGGAATCTTTCGCATCATATCTTAAAAGACCGTAATCGTCTTTCATGTCGACTACAAGGCTGTTAAGGCTGTTTTCCAGAATTATTTTTTTGTATTTATCAATGCCGGCTTGAGTTGTAAGGTGATTTGCCGGACAGTAGATTGATTTTTTGCCTAAAGCTTTTTCGCTGTATTGATTGGCAGTTACTTCAGGCTTTAAAAGCCACAGTTCGCTTAAGGAATAGCCGGAATCTGCCGTTTCGTTTTCTGGAATCCATGCGCAGAAAAGACTGTCTTTCGGTGCAAGGGCATTGAAGGAGTCTTTCCAAAGGTAATAGCTTTTGGGAACAGACCCTAAAGTTTTTGAAACAGGATCGTAAGATGCAATTTCTCCTGGTCTAGTGTACAAAACTTTTTCACCATCCCAAAAAAGACCGTCTATAGTGTCGGCAGGTTCTTTGCCGCTATATAAAAGTTCTCCGCGTTTTGTTTCCCAGTTGAATTTATAAAGGCGGGGAATAAAACTCTGGCTCACATAAACTTCTGTTTTTTTTGTACCGTTTTCTTCAATGCAGACGCTTAAAATGTCGGAAATTTCATCGGGATATGTCTGGGTTTTCATATTTTCAAAGCCGCCGTTGCAGTCTTTCCAGACAGGTTTGGCACTTTGAGGAAGGATGTATGAAAAACCGAAAATAGGATGTGCCATAAAAACAACAAGATTTCCGCTGATAGTGCATACGGAAACGGCTTTTATTCCAGATGTAGAACTGCTCATTGAACCAAGGGATTTCCAGTTAAGGCCGCCGTCGTATGTAATGTAAACTTTGTCTTTTGTTGAAGTAACGAGAATGTCCGAGTTTTCCGGGTGAATTTCCAAATCTTTAAGCTGGGCAGGTTTTGTTGAAAAAACAGATTCCGTGCCGTTAATTTCTTTCATTGTTAAAAAAGGCAGACCGTTGTTTCGGTATTCAAAGTCTTTTAAATCGCTGGAAGTGAGTATTCCTTTGGAAGTGAGGAAGAACCATCGCTGCAAAGGCTGTAAATTTTCTTCCGGTAAGGAATTTGGGTCTGATTGAGTTAAGCTGCTGTTTGAATATGTGTGGATTATTTTTGAAACTTTGCCTTCTGTCCACAGCGGAATTGCTGTTTTTGTTGAAGTAAGCCTGTAAAGTCCACTGTTTGCCCCGGCAAGTACATTTCCGGGTTTTGCTGTTTCTACAGTTGTTTCCTGAACTTCCGGGAGTTCGTAAATTGATTTTGATGATTGGGCCGAAGCCGTACAGGAAGTTAAAATAAAAATTAGTCCGATAAAAAAAGTATACCACTGCATAGTTTGATTGTCGGCAGAAGAATGTTTTTGTTTTAGGTGATTTTTCCCAAAAAGACGGAGGAAGGAGAATGTGCAGGCATACTTAAAAAAAGGCGGCGAGGAGATTTTTAGAATTCTTCTTTAATTTTCTGACAGATTCTTGTAATGCATCTGTTTACAGCTTCTTCTTTAGAAACATGACCTTCCCGCCCCTGAAGATTAAAGGGCTTTACAACACTGCCGGAAGCAATTTCTATAACGGGAGAAGCAAAATTGTAGCGAACAAAAACATTTGCCGAATCCAGAGAAGGAGCGGAAAATTTTGCTTTTGTAATTAAAGCCTGTATTTTTTGCCCCTGTTCTTTTGCAAGGGAAGAATAATAGTCACTGGCCTTTTTTTTGTTAAGAACTGCAACAGCAAACCATTCACCACTCTTTTCCTGCCAGGTTTCTTTTATTTCTATGCCTGTAATATGCTGAAAAAGAACAGTTTCGTTTATGTTGATGGAAAGAGAACTTTCCTGCTTCCCAGGGAACTGTCGGACTGGAATGTTTTTTGTTCCCCGGAAAGGGTTTCTCCAAGGCTCTGGCATATACCAAGTTTTGCAGAACTTTCTGCGTTGGACAGGCTTGCACCGTGCCCCAGCGAAAAAAAATACTCACTTGGGGATACTTTTTTTCTAATTTTTTGTAAGAAAGGGAATCGCTTTTGCCACCAGCAAATACAGCGGCAAAGGCAGAAAGACACATACAAAAAGCGAGAAAATTCTTTTTGGAAACAGGTATAACAACGGCCTCCTGGGCAAAAATTATGTAAAACTTAGTAGCGGTAGTAAACAGGTGTTTTTATAAGCTTTTTAATGGAGCTGTCTTCGCCGGCCCAAAGTTTTCTGTTTGTTTCGATGTCGATAAGTTCTGCTGTAACATAATATGTTCTTGCTGACTGACCGGAAATTGAATCGACAATGGTTTTTACCGCTCCAATAAGCATAAAGTCTGCACCTGTTTCGTTGCCAATGCTTTTTGCAGTAGATTCGGAAGCAAAGGACTGCTGCTCATTTCTTTCTGTGCGGATTTCTGCCCTTTCGGAAGATGAAGCTACAAAATCTACTTTGCCGCTGTTTAAAAGAGCAATTTCGAATTTTTTGGAAAGTATGGAAGTGTCTATGTGTTCATCGCTCTGGTTTTTGAATGTACCGAGAATTACAACAGGCTGGCGTTTTTTGCCGTAGGAAAAAGCAGCAATGGCAGGGGCATTTACACATTGAGAAATAAGGCTTTCTGCAACGATGCGTACATCAGTGTCGTTCCAATAGCCGCTTAAATCTGTTTGAGTAGAAGAGTCGATTCGAGAAACGGAATTAGAAGAACTGCATCCAAAAAAAGCAAAAGCAACGAAAATTAAACAAAAATTTTTAAATTTCATAATTCATTGTACTCC
>CAMAFU010000132.1 GCA_945833725.1 uncultured Treponema sp. | reverse complement strand
ACATAAAGTTCTCCCGGATAAAGATAGACATTTTCTTTTCGGAGAGAATTTTTGTCTGTAAATGTAACGGAAAGGTTCGTGCCTTCTTCGATGTAAAGAAGTTCCGGGTAATTTTGCGTTTTAGAAATAAAATAAGAATAGCCGCCGGAAATTTTCTGCCGCTTTAACGAAAAATAAGGACAGCTAAATTCCTGTAAGGTTGTAATTTGCGGAGAAAAATCCAGTTTGATTGATTTAAGAGCCTTTTCCAGATGAACAGGGCGAGGCCTTCCCCAATCGTAAAACCTGTATGTTGTATCGCAGCTCTGCTGAACTTCCAGAACTTTTATTCCGCCTCCCAAAGCGTGGATTGTGCCGGCCGGAATATAAATAAAATCACCTTTTTTTACGCTTACATAATTTAAAAGATTTTCTATTTTGTTTTCTTTTACGGCCTTTTCCAACTGAGTCTGGGTAACTTTTTCTGCAAGTCCCAAAACAATTTTTGAATTTTCGGCGGCATCAAGAACATACCAACATTCTGTTTTTCCCCGGGAATCTGCCGTTTCAAGGACAGAAGCCGTTTTATCGTCGGGGTGAACCTGCACGGAAAGAAAGGAATCTGCCTTGATTGTTTTAACGAGAAGGGGAAAATTCTTTGAAACAGAACTTAAATTTTCTTGTACGCAGGAATAAAAGGTTGAGGCCATCCAGTCTTCAAAGCCCCAGACCTTTTCCTGCCTGATTGGATTAAGCAAAAACATTAGATTCAGTTTTCCCAGAGTTTTTCAGGATAATAGCCTGAATCGATTTTTTTTGTAAGTTCGTCTTTTACAACCTGCTTGTCTTCTGGATATGTCATACCAAACCAGCTTTCTTCGGATGTAAATACTTTTATTTTGCCTTCGCCGTTTTTTATTATTTCGCTGGCAGCAACAGGAAGAAGAGCTTCGGCTTTTGGATCGCTAAGGGATGTTTTTTTGAAATTTTCCCAATAGGCGTTAAAACGGTTAAAAGCTTCCGGGCTAAAACCAAAAAGGTTCATGCTTACGGTTTCCTGCCCTGTCATTTTTATTATTTTTCCGTTTAAGTCCGATTCAATTTCGCTGCCACTGAAATTTTCGCCAGTATAATAAATTTTTGTGTTTTCTTCGATAGATTCAAGATAACCGTCTTTTGTTCTGGCCACTCCCCGACTGACAGAGCCGTTGCGGCTCATGGTTTTTCCGAGAGTATAGCCAACCATAGCATGTTCCGTGCAGGTGCTGGAAATTGAAGAAAGATAATTACCTAAAGTTTCAAAGGCACTTCTTCCGTAATAATCGTCTGCGTTAATTACTGCAAAAGGTGTATTTATGGCTTTCTGTGCGCAAAGAACTGCGTGAATTGTACCCCATGGCTTTTTGCGGCCGCTTTTTTCAAATACAGAAAATTCTTCTGGTGTTAAAAGGGCATCTGGAGTTTGAAAAACATATTCTGCGTCAAAATTCCGTGCAACACGGTCAAATAACCGTTCCCTGAAATCTTTTTCGATGTCTTTTCTGATTATGTAAACTACTTTGCCAAAACCGGCTGTCTTTGCGTCGTATGCTGCATAGTCCAAAAGACATTCACCGTTTTTTCCAACAGAATCAATCTGCTTTACACCGCCGTAGCGGCTTCCCATTCCGGCTGCAAGAACAAGTAAAGTTGGCTTCATTTTTAACCCCTTTATTTATTTTGTTGCCAGAACAGCGATTCCCGGCAAAGTTTTTCCTTCAAGGAATTCCAGAGAAGCACCGCCGCCAGTTGAAACATGGCTCATTTTATCGGCAAGATTAAATTTGTTTACGGCAGCAACAGAATCTCCGCCACCTACAACAGTCATGGCACCGCGACCTGTAGCATCTGCAACAAGCTGAGCAACGGCAGCTGTTCCTTTTGCAAAGGCTTCAAATTCAAATACACCTACAGGACCGTTCCATACAACAGATTTTGCTGTAGAAAGAACTTCTTTGTAAAGTTCTACTGTTTTTGGACCTACATCCATAGCCATAAGATCTGCAGGAATATCTATACTGTCAATGGCAACTGCCTGTACATCCGGAGAGAATTCTGCAGCACCAACATGGTCAACAGGAAGAACAATTTTTACGCCTTTTGCCTGCGCATCGGAAAGAAGTTTTTTTGCTGTGTCGATAAAATCGTCTTCAACAAGAGATTTTCCAACTGAATAGCCCTGAGCTTTAAGGAATGTATAAGCCATACCGCCGCCAATAATAAGGGCAGAAGCATTTTTAAGGAGAGATTCAAGAACAGCGATTTTTGAAGAAACTTTTGCACCGCCGATAATTGCAACCTGAGGTTTTGGCGGATTTTCTACCATTGGCTGAATGTATTTTACTTCTTTTTCCATAAGGAAACCGCCTACAGATTCACATCCCATAAACTTTGCGATGGATGCTGTAGAAGCCTGATCGCGGTGAGCTGTACCGAAAGCATCGTTTACAAAAATATCGCCGTAAGAAGCAAGTTCTTTTGCCATAATGTCCCGTTCAGCAGGATCTTTGGATGTTTCTTCTTTGTGGAAGCGGGTGTTTTCCAGCATTGCAACGGCACCTTCCGGGAGGGAGTCGATGGCATTTTTCTGACCAAGGGCATCCGGCAGGAATATAACTTCTTTACCAAGTTTTTCTGAAAAATATTTTACTACAGGAGCCATGCGGTTTTTGCCGTTAATAAATTTTTCTGCATCGGCATCTGTCCATGGTTTGCCGGCTTTTTCTGCCTTTTCCTGAGCTTTTTTTACATCTTTTTTAGGATCGCCTAAATGGCTCATAAGAACAAGAGAGCGGGGATTCTGTTCCAGGATATATTTTATAGTAGGAAGAGCTGCCATAATGCGAGTATCGTCCTGAACAACACCGTCTTTCATAGGAACGTTAAAATCAACGCGCATAATGATGCGTTTGCCTTTTAAATCAACATCTTTTACAGTTTTAATCATTTTATACCTCACTGATTTGTTGAACATGACAGATTTTTTTAAAATCTGAAAAACATACTGTTTAAATATAATGATTTCCTGCCACAATTTCAATAAAGCCGTAAAGCAGTAAAGTGCCACATGGCTTGTACATTATAAAAAAAATAATTTAAAACAGGGGGCTTCCAGTCGCGACTGTTCAGTGCAAAACCGTGCTATTAGCACTACATGCTGATTGTGGCATGGGAATTTATATATATGGTGCTTGCGCACCATCCACAATCAGGATGTTTTTGCCCTGACCATTCGCTCCTTCGCGCCCCAATTTTTCTCATAAAGTTATAATGCACAGACTCTGCATAAAGTGCCACATGGCTTGTACATTATAAAAAAAATAATTTAAAACAGGGCTGACCATCGCGACGGAAAAACGCATTAGATTTTTCCGTGTTTTGTGCGTATAATAGAAGAATGAAACAATGTAAATTTAATCCCGATGAAGTAATTTTTGCCCTTACTTCCAGCTGTAACCTTAGATGCACCCACTGCTTTACAAACAAAACTCCTTCCAACCTTTCTGCAAATGATGCCGTTAAATTCTTGGAAATGTGCAGGAATTTTCCTGGAAACACAATAGAAAAAGTCGGTTTTTCCGGGGGAGAACCTTTTTTAAATGTTGATTTTCTTATTACCGTAATAAAATATGCTCTGGACGAAGGTTTTATGTTCGACAGAATAATTACAAACGGTGCATGGTGGAAAACTCAGGAAGATTTGGAAGAAACACTTTCAAAAATATACGATGCCGGTTTTGACGGTAAAATTGCACTGAGCTGGGATTCATACCACAATCAGGACACAGAAAAAATGATTTTGTTCTGTATGTCCGTAATTAAAATTTTTGACGGCAATACGCTGGAAATTCAATCTGTGGCAGAAAAAAATAATATGGACGGCGAAAATTTCTGTTTCGAAAAAAAACTTGAACTCTTATCTTCTAAAGTAAACGGCACAATTTCAAAAAAAATAAATAAAAAAACAGGCACCGGCTTTATTTCGATTCAGGGAGAAAATATTTTTATTCCCGTATTCCGCACTCCTGTTACATACTGTGCATCAGACGAAAATGCCTTTAAAAGCAGAAAATGGTTTAAAGATGATTTTTGTAAAGGACCTGGAAACATTCTTTTTGTTCACCCTACAGGAAACATTGCTCCCTGCTGCGGTTTTGCAAACGAAAACAAAGCTCTTTTTATTGGAAAAATAACCGACAGTCTGGAAACAATCCTTAAAAATGCAGACGAAAATAAAATGGTTCGTTTATGCTATGAAAAAGGCCTTTCCAAAGGAATAAAGCTTCTAAAAAAGCGAAACATTCCTATTCCCGGAAAAACTGATGATCCGTGTACTTTCTGCGACTTTATCTGCCGGGAATTAAACGGAAGGGAGGATTTTTATGACTGATGTGGAAAATCTTGAAAAAATCATTTTTGACATTTTCGGCATTAAAAAAGTCATAAAAAACAAAAAAAACTCAAACAAATGTATTCGCCCACTTAACCGCTACCCCTTGAATATGTTTGCCTTCAACTTTATGAACAGGCTTTCCAGGCTTAAAAAAAAATATTCAGCTTTCCCCGACGAGCTGGAAATTATTGCCGAAAGAGTTAAAAATCTTGGAGAAGCCGGCGACAGTGGATGGGCAGGCCCTTACAGCGAACTTGTTGCCCTTGATTTTTACGGTCAATTTTCCGATTTTTTTTCAACTTCCTATACAAACAAACTTAAAATCTGCGACCATCCCAAAAGCATTCCTGCCTTGAACGGTCAAAAAGAAACTATAGACATTGATTTGCGCCTGAATCTTCCAAAATGCACTGTTTATACAGATGTAAAATCCTTTAACTGCGTACACCAGCAGATTTTTGAACGGATTTTTGAAAATGTAGAAGAATTTGCTTTTAGGGAATTAAACGGCAATATAATGATTGGTGTGGAAAACCTTTCTCCTTTGGATTATGTAAAAGTTAAAAAAAATCTTCCGCCAAAAATCCATGAGATTGAAGAAACTTTAAAAAAGGCCGTTATGGAACGAAAAAATTTTGTCCGCTATGTTTCGGGCAAAGACCTTCACTTCAACTTTAAAATAAACTGGACCAGCGAAATTTCTCTTGTAAAAGAATATTCACCTTTTGCTATGGCACAAGCTTATAAATATAAATTTTTGGACTACGGCAGTAAACTTTTAGACACCAGCTATTCCATGATTACAATGGTAAAAAATCCCTGGTTCAATGCAGAAACTGTTGATTTCGGCTGGTTTAACAATATTTTTTATCGTTCTTTAAGCAGGCGAACTTTTATGGAGCTTTCAAAAATAAAAGAGCCGGCCCAAGATTTTTCGGATATATACAAAAACAACGAAATTACCGTAGATACTGTAAGCCGGAATCTGGCAGGAATTATTTTTATCGACGACAACAGCACCCGCTCAAAATACTACAAAAGCCTTTATTCTGCCTATATTTACTTAAACCCCAACTACAAAAACCTTTCGCCCCTTTCCATTCAAAACCTGGAAAAATATTTCAGAAATTCATTTCAGGTTCAAATAAAAGATTTTGATGATTTTAAATGGGATAACTATTAGGTTTATGGGCGGCTTTTTGCTTCGCAAAAAACAGGCTATTCGGGGTTGCGCTGTCGCTTCATTCGACGCAGCAAAGCTGCTTACGAACGGCTTCGCCGCCCCTACTATC
>CAMAFU010000131.1 GCA_945833725.1 uncultured Treponema sp. | reverse complement strand
TTAAAAGTGAAATGCCTTTTGTTGATTTTGACCTTTTGGCACGGCTTTTTTTCAGCAGCATAAAAACTTTAACTGGCAGAACTTCTTTAATTTTCAAAGGAAAAAATGTTTTTAACAATGGAGAAGATTTTGCCCTTGTTACTTCAGGAAACTGTAAAATCATCGAAAAAAACTTAAGTGATTTTTCAGTTTTTTCTGATTTTTATTCTCCTTACTTTGTTTCCAATGGAATTCTTGCATGGAGTTTTGCTGCACATAAACCGGCTTTTCTTATTGACCTTGAAAATTTTTTAAAGTGCGGAATGTTTTTGTTTGGGGAGAATATAAAAAATGAAAATTCTTGTTGCTGATTCTTCGGCAGTTGTCCGTTCCATTGAAAAGGAAATCCTGGCTCTTAATCCTGCTTTTGAATATGCAGGTGGTGTTTCTACCATAGAAGAAGTAAGGGAAAAAGCCGTAAAGAACCTGTGCGATTCCCTTATTATTGATTCTGAACTTTTCGGTAAGAAAGAACTGGATTCAATTTTTTTTGAATTAAACCAGCTGCACCTGAAAACAATTCTTTTTGTAAAATCAATTTCAAAAGTGTTTACCGGTTCTTCAAAAATAAAAATTATGGAAAAACCTTCTTTTATTTCCTGTGCCCAAGACAAGCTGAAAGAATATGCAGCTCTTTTTCAGGAAATTCTGGAAGAAAAAAATTGCTTTGTTCAGGAAAATCCTGCCGCTAACATAAAAAAAGGACAGTTTGATGCGGTTTTTATTGGTGTTTCAACGGGCGGACCTGCTGCAATTCAAAAACTTCTTTCCGGCCTTAATGGTGATTTTCCTGTTCCAATTTTAATTGCCCAGCATATTGATTCTGTTTTTGATAAATCCCTTATTGACTGGCTTAACAAAAATACAAGACTTCCTGTGCATCTGGCAGAATCCGGGGTTGTTCCCAAAAAGGGAAATGTGTATTTTGCACCGGCGGATTTTCATCTTGTAGTAAAAAGCGATGGTGCAAATGGTTTTTATATGGATCTTAATAAAGATGAACCTGTTAATTTTGTGCGTCCTTCGGTGGATGTGCTTTTTTTTAGTGCGGCAAATGTCCTTAAAAAAAAGGCACTTGCTGTTTTGCTTACAGGCATGGGAAACGATGGGGCTACTGGCTGCGTAAAAATTAAGGAAGCCGGAGGTTACACCATTACAGAATCTGAAAAATCCTGCGTAATTTACGGTATGCCGAAATCTGCTTTCGAAGCTGGCGGTTCTGTTGAAGTTATGGATTTGGACAAAATTGCCCAAAGGCTTATGGAACTGGCAGGCTGAAAAAAAATTGGACAAGGGATTGGAGAGCCTGAGAAGCATCACGATGAGCCGCGCAAGACGGCGAAGGTCGTAAAGCCCGGTGCGGGAAACTTCCCGCATGGCCTTAAAAAAAATAAAAAAACAGGAAAATATAGATGGAGAACAAATTTTTTTTGACTTTGGCGGAAAAAATTCTTTTGGAAACGGGAATTATCGTAGAAAAAATCCAGTACAGTACTGTTCAGAAATTTATTTTAGAAAAAAGCCGGTTAAAAAATATAACGGAAGAGGAAGTTGTTAAGAATATTCTTTCGGACAGGGCGGAATTTGAACAGCTTGTAGGGGCAGTTACGATTAACGAAACTTATTTTTTTAGGGAAGAAAAGCAGTTTTTGTTTTTGAAAGATGTTCTTTTTCCAAAGTTTTACGGAAAAAAAATAAAAATATGGAGTGCGGCATGTTCTACAGGAGAGGAAGCTTTTTCCCTTCTTGCCTTGGCTTTGGAAATGGGGCTGGATGCTGAAATTTATGCCACCGACATTGACTTTACTGCTTTGGAAAAACTTAAAAATGGCGTTTTTACAAAAAATTCTTTTAGAATTGACGGTAAAATGTTTCATCCGCTTATTGAAAAACACGGAAAATTTGATGGTGAGGGAAAATTTATTTTTGACAGGGATTTTGTTTCCAGAATTAAAACTGTAAATTACAATCTTATGTCCGGGGAACTTCCGTCTTTTGCCTTTGATGTGAATCTTGTTTTTTTAAGGAATGTGTTTATTTATTTTGGAGAAGACAGCAGAGTAAAGGTTTTTAAAAAAATTGCTTCTACTTTAAGTGAGGAAGGATGTCTGTTTTTTTCAATGAATGAAGTTGGCTGCATTTCCGATGGTATTGTCCCTGATTTTATGATGCGACAAAGGGAAGATTCTGTTTTTTATTTTAAAAGAATATGCCGGAAAGAAGAAAAAAAAGAAAATTCAGAAAACAAAAAAGAAAAAACTGAAAATAAAAATCAGCTTTTAAGGCAAAGGTCACGGAAAAGTGTACATCGTGAATTTTTAGAAAAGAAACAGTGCAGAAACGAAGGAATTTTAATGGCAGAAATAAACGAAAAAATTTTAAGGCTCGTAAACGAAGGAAAATTTGATGAAGCGGAAAAAACTGCCCGGCTTCTTTCGGAAGATGTTTCTACAAAGGCATTTTCGTATTTTTACCACGGTTACATTCACTACAATCTTGACGACAGACAGAAAGCAGAATCTCTTTTTGAAACATGCAGGCTTCTTAAACCGGATTTCTGGCCGGCTCATTTTTTTCATGGTCTTGTTTTAAAAGACATCGGTAAGGATGAAAATGCAAAAAAATCTTTTTTTAAATGCCGCGAACTGCTTCAAAATGGAAGCGATGATTACAGTTTTTTTCTGGATTCCTTTTCTCCTGCCTATATTGCTTCAATATGCGAAAAATTTTTAACTTGAAGAACTTATGTTTGTACTGATAAAATAAGCGGAAGTTAATTTTAAATGTGTGGTAAAAGTTTTGGCAGACGAAAAAAATAAAAGTGTATACGACAGAGACTCTTTTGTTCAGGATTATATTCTTGAAGCTGGGGAGTATCTTTCCCAGCTGGAAGAAATCTGCATAGGCTTTACTGGAGATGACAGAAACGAAAGCCTTTTTAAAGAACTTCTTCGGGTTTTGCACACTTTAAAGGGAACTTCCAGAATCATGGAATTTAATAAAATTGAAAAAGTTGTCCATGAAACAGAAAATGTATTTAAAAAACTGTCTGGAAATCATTTTGAAATAAGCAGAACTTATGTTACTTTTCTTTTGAATATTGTTGAAATTTTACGGGCGGCGTTAAAATCTGTTGAACAGTCCGGTTTGGACTCTATCGAAAATTTTGATTTTGTAATTGAAAATATTCGGAAGGCCTGTGATGGAAAGCCTTTTTCCGAAGATTTTAAAACAAATACAAACAACGAAGAAACATTTTCTGAAGACAGCGGACTTTTTCACGATTCCAAGACCATTAAGGTTCAGATTTCAGATATAAACTCTGTTTTACAGTCTTTCGATAAACTTATAATCAGGCAGATAAAGCTTAAAAACGAAATTCAAAAAATCAAAGTGCTGGCAAAGGAATCTGGTTTTAACGGTTTTAGAGAAATTGATGAAAATATGGAAGTTTTAGAAAAGCAGAGTTTTGACATTCAGGAAAAAATAATTGCCCTGCGTATGCTTCCCCTTGATATGGTTTTAAAGCCTCTTATGCATTCTGTTGCTTCTGAAGCAATTAAACTTGGAAAAAATGTGGAGTTTGAAATTCCTTCCACCGAAATAACTATCGACAAATCTATTCTGGAAAAATTACCGAAAATTCTGCTTCATCTTGTGCGCAATTCTTTGGATCACGGAATAGAAAGCCCGGAAGAACGGAAATCTCTTGGAAAAAAAGAAAAAGGACTTGTTCAGGTAAATGTTTCCCAAAATTCAAACAGGATAATCGTAACTGTTTCTGATGACGGTCGGGGGCTTGATTTTGAAAAAATCCGCACTAAGGCCATGGAAAAATTTATCGAAAAATCTAAAGAGATCCAGAAGATGAACGAGGACGAACTGGTGCAGTTTGTCTTTATGGCAGGTTTTTCCACAAGGGACGAAGTTTCTGAACTTTCCGGCCGGGGAATAGGCATGGATGTGGTACGGTCTGAAATGGACTCTTTAAAAGGTAAAATTTCTATTTCCAGCGAAAAAAACAAAGGAACAAAAATTGAACTTTCCCTGCCTTCTTCCCTTGCAACTCAAGATGGTCTTTTTATAAGGCAGGGGCGCAATCTTTACCTTATTCTTTCTCACTATATTTCTGAAATTCTTACTGTTCCAAAAAGCCTTTTTTTAAAGCTTCAGAAAGGGCCTGTAATCAACCTGCACAACGAGCTTTTGCCTGTTTACGATTTTGACGCGATTATCGGAAAACTTTCCGGAACTTTTTCCTGGGAAGGCGGAGAAGTTCCTTTGGTGGTAATTGAGTATTTAAACTCAAAAATTGCCGTTACTGTAGACGAAATTCTTCACTATAAAACTGTGGTAATAAAGCCTGTGCCAAATCTTTTAAAATCCTTTGAAGGATTGCAGGGGCTTGTCTTTGACGAAAACTACAGAATTATTCCTGTTTTAAATATTCCCAACTGCATTAAACGGTTCAAGTCTGTCAGTGCCTACGATGTTAAAGAACTTGAGGTAAATAAAAGCCGGAAAGTCCGTTCTGTTCTTGTGGTTGATGATTCCCACACTACAAGAAATATTGAAAAAATTATTCTGGAACAGGAAAATTACAAAGTTTCTGCTGCCTGCGATGGAATTGAAGCTTTGGAAAAAATGAAGTCGTGCAGTTTTGATCTTGTGGTTACGGATATAAAAATGCCCAGGATGGACGGTTTTGACCTTCTGCACAACATGCGGCACACCGAAAGCCTTAAACATATTCCTGTCATAGTAGTTTCTTCCGTTTATGAAAAAGATATGGAAACTCAGGTAAAAAAACTTGGTGCTCAAGGCTACATTGTAAAATCCGACTTTGAGCGGGAAAATCTTATTGCAAAGGCAAGGGAACTTTTGGCTGATGGATAAAAAAATTTTTCTTGCAGAAACTTCTCCTCTCATTGCAAAAAAAATTTCCGCTGTTTTGGAAAATTCAGGTTTTGAAGTGGAAATTTTTGAAGATGGTCTTGAGTGTGCTTCCAAAGCTTTAAAATGTACGCCTCTTTGCATTGTATGCGACATTTCCTTAAAGACTGTAAATGGAGTTCAGCTTTGTTCCGTAATAAAAAATGCAGGATTTTCTTATTTTCCGTTTATTCTTTTTTCGGTAGAAAAATTTTCCGATGATTTTTGGGTAAAAAACTGCGGAGCCGACAGAATCCTTTACATAGAAGAAGATAATTTTACAGAACTTTCAGAAATCGTAAGGGATTTTCTTGTATCTAAACAGGGGAATTTTAATACCGTTGACCCGGAATATTTTTTAGGGCAAAAAAGATGCGATAAAGACCTTTCGGCTGCTGTAATTGATTCTATGGAAAGGCTTAATCACTATAGTTTTCTTCTTGATGCAGCGCTGAATTTAACTTCACTGTATAAAGATTTAGACAGTCTTATAAAAGAAATTTTTTCCATAGTTCATTCTGTCTGCAGCTACGATATTGCATCTTTGTTTTTGAATCTGGAAAATGTGGAATGTTTTATTTCTGGAAAAGGCGGTGGTATTTATAAGGAAAATGCCGGTAAAAATTCTTTTTTTAAAATCTGTATAAATGATTTTCAGAATATTACTTCAAAAGTCGGTTTTTCTGTTGAAGAAATAAAAAATTTCCCGCTCACTGAAAACGATGATAAAAACAATGATTCAGCGGTAAAAAAAGAAGTTCT
>CAMAFU010000130.1 GCA_945833725.1 uncultured Treponema sp. | reverse complement strand
ATTTTTATAATGCTTTAGGCTCTGGATAATTTACGCCGTTTTTTGAATTTTTATTTTTTTGTGTTATAATTTTTTCATCGGGCAGTTTTTCTGTCCTTGGAATTTTATGAAAAACCGAGAGTAAATTTAAAAATCGGGTTTTTTCACACCCTCCCTGGCTTTTCAGAGAGGGTATTTTTTTTATTGCGTTATTGCGGCAGGGATTGGAGCACCGCGTAGCGTCCGGCTTGCCGGATGGAGCGTATAGCGGAAGTGCGTATAGCCCGGTTTTGTGGAGCTTTGCGGAACAAAAGCCGCCCATTTGCTGAATATAAAGGTTAAGTTATGAATCAGAATAATTTTGAATGTGTAAAAAACGAAATTTTTGGATTAAAAAGTAAAATTCTTGAACTTCAGGAAATTTTAACATCAATTCCGGCCATGGCTCCAGAAAGCGGCGGCAACGGTGAAAGTGAAAAATGTGCTGCCCTTAAAAAATTTCTTTTAAACGAAGGTTTTAACGAAAGTCAGTTTTCTGAATTTAACTGTCAGGACAGCCGTGTTTCTTCCGGGGTAAGGCCTAATCTTATTCTTACGGTGGAAGGCAAAAATACACAGCAGTCTGTTTGGGTTATGGCTCATCTTGATGTGGTTCCTCCGGGAGATTTGTCAAAATGGAATGGGAATCCGTGGAAAGTCCGTTTTGATGAAAATTCCGGCAAAATAACAGGTCGCGGGGTTGAAGACAATCAGCAGGGACTTGTTTCTGGTGTTACGGCTCTTTTGGCTCTTGTAAAAAAGAATGTTACGCCTTCATGCAATGTAAAACTTCTTTTTATGGCCGACGAAGAATTTGGCTCTGAATACGGAATTAAATTTCTTTTAAAGGAACACAAGGAAATTTTTGGTCAAAACGATTTAATTATTATTCCGGACGGCGGCGATTCTAAAGGGGAAACTATTGAGGTTGCAGAAAAAAATATTCTGTGGCTTAAAGTTCATGTTACCGGGGAGCAGACTCACGGTTCAATGCCTCATAAAGGTAAAAATGCTTTTCTTGCCGGGTGTGCTCTAGCTGTTCTGCTTAACGATATGGAAAATTTCTTTGACAGAAAAGATTCTCTTTTTTCTCCGCCTTATTCTACTTTTCAGCCTACAAAAAAAGAAAGCAATGTAGAAACAGTAAATATTATTCCCGGGGACGATGTGTTTTATGTGGATTGCCGGATTCTTCCGTGCTATACCCTTGATACTGTTAGAAACGAAATAAAATCCAGGGTACGGCAGATTGAAGAAAAATTCGGCGTTAAAGTTGATTTGGAAGAAGTGCAGGCTCAGCAGTCTCCGGCAACTTCTGTAAATTCCCCTGTTGTAGAAAAACTTTCCAAAGCCCTTCTGGAAACTCACGGAATTAAAGCAAGACCGGTGGGAATAGGTGGCGGAACTGTGGGCGCAGAATTAAGGAATTATGGTTTTGATGCTGCAATATGGTCTACAATGGACGAAGTTTGTCATCAGCCGGAAGAATACTGCTTTATTCAAAACATTATAAAAGATGCTCAGACTTTGGCCTGGGTTTTTATGAGTTGATTTTTAAATTTACATCTGGCAGGTTGCGGCGGATTTTTGGATTTTTTCGGAGGTTTTTTTGAGTCGTCGTTTTTTTTACATATTGAGTAAGATGCAGAAATTTTTTACGAAAAAGTTTTTTCTGCCCCTGTCTGTTTTTCTGTTTTTCAGCTGCGTTACTATGGCCGATTATGATTTTTCTTCCATTGACCGCTTTGTAAAAACAGGAAAGTTTCTGGAGGCGCAGGGAGCATTGGAAAATGAAGCCGGGTACATTTATTCGGACAGGGATACGCTGCTTTTTAATCTTGATACGGGAATTTTGAATCACTTTGCCGGGGAATTTAATGAATCGAATTATAAACTTTCTCTGGCTGAAAAACTTTGTGCCGAATATTCTGCGGACAGTTTTTTTCAGTCTGTGGCCAGTGCTGTAACAAACGACAATGTAAAAGATTATTCCGGCGAGGCTTTTGAAGATATTTATACTAATATTTTTATGGCTCTTAATTATATTCACCTTGGAAAAATCGAAGACGGCATGGTGGAAGTAAGAAGGTTCGACAATAAATTAAAACTCCTTCAGCAAAAATACGAAACTTTATGCAAAAATACAGACAGCGAAAGTGATGTAAAAGTAAAAAAAGTTTCCATACAGTTTAGCGATTCTGCTCTGGCAAGATATTTAAGTCTTCTTCTTTACCGTACGGAAGGTGATTTGGGTAATGCGGAAGTTGATTATAAATTCATTTACAAGGCTTTCGAAAAGCAAAAGAACCTTTATAATTTTCCGGTGCCGTCTTGCGTAAAGGAGGAACTTTCTGTTCCAGACAATAAATGCCGGCTTAATGTGATTATTTTTACCGGAAATGCACCTGTTAAAAAGGAAGAGGTTGTCCGGGCGTACTGGAGTTCTGATGTCTGGTATAAACTTGCCCTGCCTGTTATGGAAAAAAGACCTTCTTATATTACTTCCGTAAGGGTTAAGGCCACAAATCTTAAATCAAACAGCACTTTTTATTTTCCTGCAGAAAAAATTGAATCTATCGAAAATATTGCTCTAGATACTTTCAGGCAGAAAGAATCGGTTATTTATGCAAAATCGCTGGCCCGTTCCATTGCCCGTTCTGTTTCAAATACTTTTATAAATACAATGGCCGAAAATGCCCAAAAGTCTGATGATTCTTCGGTGGCATTGTTTTTTACCCTTCTGGACATTACAAGCAAAGTTACTACAGAAGTTGTTGAAAGGGCAGATGTCCGATCTTCAAGATATTTTCCATCCGAAGCAAGTGTGGCCGGTTTTAATCTGGAAAAGGGAGATTATTCTGTAACTGTAGAATATTTTCACGGTTCCAGAGTTGTTTTTAGTGAAAGTAAGAATATTTCTGTGCGCCCTAAATCCTTAAACCTTGTAGAATCGGTCTGTCTTCGATAAAATAAAATTTATGCTTTATTTTCTCGGTGGATTGTTAAATCAATATTTTGGTCCTGCGCGTCTTTTGCAGTCTTATACGGTTCTTATTGTACTTTCCCTGTATTGCGGTTTTATTGTTGTCCGGTTTGGGATGCCGCATTTTTTTAAGTTTATGCCTCACGACAGGGGAAGGGAGTTTACTGTAAATGGGGAAGCAGCCAAAGGTAAACCAACTGGTGTCGGAGTTTTTTTTATTTCAGTTTTTGTTTTGCTGAGCATTCTTTTTGTTCCTCTGGACTGGTTTGAACTTTCTGCTCTGGCTCTTACCTGGCTTATGATGCTTACAGGTTTTCTTGATGACAGAAGCATTAAAAGCTGGGGGGAATACAAAAAAGCACTTCTGGATCTTATAATAAGTCTTGCAGCATCTGTTCTTCTGGCTGTGTATCTTACAGGAGAAAGTTCCGACGACAAAATTTATTTCTGGCTGCCGTTTTTAACTCATAAAATTTCTGTTGCTCCATGGGTATTTGTTGTTATTTCTACTGTTTTAATATGGGCTTCTGTTAATACTACGAACTGTACCGATGGAGTAGACGGTTTAAGTTCTTCTCTTGTTCTTATTGCTCTGCTTACAGTGGGCGTTATTTTTTATTTTATTCTCGGTCATAAAGACATTGCTGCCTATCTTCTTGTTCCCAGCGTAAAAAACGGTGCCAGCTGGGCTGTTATGACCTTCTGTCTTGCCGGTGTTCTTATGGGATATTTGTGGCACAATGCTTATCCGAGTAAATGTCTTATGGGAGATGCAGGCAGCCGGGCTCTTGGTTTTTTTATAGGCCTTTCTGTTATGATAAGCGGCAACCCTTTTTTAATATTTGCAACTTCGTCTATTATTTTTGTGAACGGTGGGCTTGGACTTATGAAAGTTTTTTTAAAAAGGTTTTTTCATATCAACTTTTTTTCGTCCATAAGGTTTCCGCTGCATGATCACATGAAAGTAAAATTCGGATGGTCGCCTACTCAAATTTTAATAAAATTCATGATGCTGCAGCTTCTTATTACCCTTGCTGTAGTGGGAATTATGTTTAAAGTCCGGTAATTTATCCATGCACTGCCGCAACGAGGAGAAAATATGAATATTCAGGTTGGAAAATGCAGTTTAAAGGGAAGTATTGTTGTTCCCGGCTCAAAATCTCATACTATAAGAGCTCTTCTTCTTGCTTCTCTTGGAAAAGGAACTTCTGTAATCCGTAATCCTCTTCCTAGTGCCGACTGTCTTTCTACGGCTGCGGCTGTTCCGCTTATTGGGGCAAAGGTAAATTTAAATTTATCCCACGAAGGCGAAGCTGGAAACCAGTGGATTGTAGAAGGTGCAGGAGATAACATTCATCTTCCTGATGATGTGGTAAATGTGGGAAATTCCGGTTCGCTCCTTTATTTTCTTGCTCCTATTGCGGCTGTTTTTTCCGGCTGGAGTGTTTTTACAGGAGACGAAAGCATAAGAAAACGGCCTGTAAATCATCTGGCAGACGCCATAAATCAACTGGGCGGGTTTAGTCAGACTTCTATACCAGATCATAACGGATGCCCGCTTGTTATTAAAGGTCCTGTTAAACCCGGAACTATTGTTACGGCCGGAGAAGTAAGCAGCCAGTATATTTCCGGGTTGATGATGAGTGCTGTCCTTATGAACGGCAAGCTGGAAATTCACCTTTCAAACCCGAAAGAAACTCCTTACCTTACAATGACTCAAAAATGGCTGGAAAAGGTTGGCGCAAAATGCTTTGTTTCTTCTGACTTTAAAAAAATTGAAGTATCAGGACCTGTGCAGATTTCTGCCTTTGACGAAACGATTCCGTCGGACTGGGAGGGAGTTGCTTTTCCTCTTATTGCAGGCATTTTAACAAATTCAACTGTTACAATCGAAAATATTGACGGCAGCGGAACTCAGGGAGATGAGGCTATTGTTGAAATTCTCTCTTCAATAGGTGCAAATCTTGATTGGAATAAAGAAAACAGAACTTTAACAGTTATTGGGGGCGAAGGAAAAAACTGCCTTTCAACACAAAATTTAGAAGGTGGCGAACTTCATGTAAAAATGTCTTCGTTTCCTGATGCTATATGTGCTTTGGCTGTTGCAGCCTGTTTTACAAAAGGAAAGGTTATTTTGGAAGATGCGGAGGTTTGCCGTCGTAAAGAAACAGACCGCCTTAAAGTGTTAAAAACAGAACTTTCCAAACTGGGTGCCGATATCGAAGAAAAAGAAGATGCCCTTATAATAAATGGCGGAAAGATTTTGCACGGAGGCACTGTGGAAAGTTACGGAGATCACCGTATGGCAATGGCACTTTACTGTCTGGGGCTTGCCCTTCCTGAAGGTGAAGTTCTTACCGTAAAGGATGCGGAGTGCTGTTCCGTAAGTTTTCCTAAATTTTTTGAATTGATGGAAAGCTGCCTTAATGCAAAGCACAAAGTACTCTGATAAATTCCATAGACTTATATTAAAATTTTAACTTATAATCAGATTATGGAATTTAACGAGTTTAAAGACAAAGTTTACACAGACTGGCAGCGAAGAATTATTAGCATTTGCTGGATTGGTTTTTTCCTTATTTTGTTTTTTGAACTTTTGGTTTTTGCTGCTTTTTTTAAGTTGGATTATATAGCTTCTTCTTTGCATGTTTATCTTTTTTTAAGGGTTATTTTGCCGTCGGGAATGAATTTTATTGCTGCGGTAATGGGTCTGTTTGTTTTTAAATCAAACCGCTTTACTGTTTCACAAAAGAATTATGCTGTATGCTTTTCAATTTTTGTTTTTGGTTCTGTTGTTGCAATT
>CAMAFU010000129.1 GCA_945833725.1 uncultured Treponema sp. | reverse complement strand
AGGCGTAATAGTAAAAACTGTAGATGAAAAAGATGCAGACAAAGCTTTTGAAGAGGAACTTTTTGCATTATGAAATTCAGGTTATTTTTATCTTCGTTTTTTGTTTGTTTTGCTGTTTCTGTTTTATCAGCACAGGAACTTCCTTCATGGAAAATTCTTGAAGAAGCTGAAGTTTGCTTTGAAGAGTTAAAATACGGAGAAGCTCTAAGGCTTTCCAACGATGCTTTAAAAGCAAGAAAAAGTGAAATTCAGGATGAATTTAATACTCTGGAAATTTCCATTACACCGGCTCAGGTAAGGCGATATGGAAAAGAATTCGATAAAGTAATTGAAATCCTTACTGAACGGGAGCAAAAAAAGGCCGTTTCAATTATAAATAAATATCTTGATTTATATGGAGAAGAGTATTTCAATAACGATATTTACGGAATGCTTGCCTGGCTAAAAGCAAAAGAAACATATCCAGAGGCGAATTATCTTATAGGGCAGATTTATCAGGTTGAAGGTGAACTGGAAACTGCCGGATATTTTTTTGAAAAGGCCTACAAAGACAGAAAATATCTTGATGTTTATGAAACCCAATATCAGATTCTTTACGATATGGCCTATCTTGCAAAAGTTCAGGGTGATAAAGAAAAACTTGAAAAAATGCTTCTTTTAATTCTGGATGATGATAAAAATTTTAAAGATAAAAATTTTCTTCAGTCCATTACAAGAACTATAAAACAGAATAAGTCAAAAAATGTGGACAGACTGTACTTAATATACAGGGCGGAATCAAAATTTTCCATAAAGGCCTTATATGAGTTAAGCCATATTTATGAAGATGCAGGAATGGAGGAACTGTCTGTTCAGTGTGTTGCTCTTGCTACCGTAGAAGCTTTTACGCATTTTCTGGGAATTATGGAAGAAAGAGATTCTCTTTTTTCTTATTCAAATTTAACTAAATTTTTTATTGAATGTGCAAAATACGACGACATTTGTATTTGGGCTCAGGAAAACCATGTTTGGGAGTTGTTTTATCTTCTTGCACTGAAATCAAAGCAAATGGGATGCAGAAGTTTTTCGACGCAATTTCTTCTTGTTCTGTCCAATTCCCTGCCAGACGAGCATTTTAAAACTTTATCCCGCATGGCACTAACTTCTCAAAACAAAAAGTGAAAGAAATTGTAAACATATACAAAAGTTTATGAGTGAATTAGTAATGGAGTCCTATGCCTATTGAAATTTCGTAGGAAGATGCACTGCCTCTCCAACTGTCATCGTACAACTGGGGAAGTACTTTGTTTATTACGGTTTTTCCTAAGTCTACACCAACGCTTCCACGAACAACAAGACTCCGCCATCTTGCGGGATAAACAAGAACTTCCAAACCTGCACCGTACCATCCGTCTTTTATTGCAAAAGTTTTTCCCGTTACTTGATTGTTGCATAATGCCATATCAATGAACGGATTTAACTGCAATTCAAAGTCAAATATTCTCATCCATTTGATATGATTGGAAATCCAGCTGTCTTCTCCAAAAAGTGCATTTGAATAGCCGAGCCAGTCTGTAGTAATAATGTGAATGGGAATGTCTAAGTTCAATAGAATTGCAGCTTGCGTTGTAAGGGATTTTGTATCGGAGTTTATGTAATTCTGCTCATCTCTTATGCCGCGAATATAGCTTCCTATTTTGTCGTCGGTATTCATATAGTAAAATGCCTTAAACCGTGAAGCAAAACCAACGATGGTTGAGGAGAAAAATGTTTTCATTGTTGCAGAAATCTGAGATGTGTATTTTTTCTTTCCATAGTTGAATCCGATATTCTGGTCAAAATCAAAGGTAATGCCTTTTCTGAAGTTATTATGCCAGTTGTATCGCCCGGTGGAAAGGGAATGACCGGCATTTAATGCAGGTCCTATAAGATCTCTGTTGTCTAAACTTATTCCATCCCGGTCGATGTTTTTTGAAAAAGCAACATAAGGAGTCCATGTAACATCACAACTGTCAAAAAAGCGTCCAATTTTGTAAGGAAGGCTGAGACGGGCACTTTCTGTAAAATACAGTTCATCACCGTATTTTTCATAGTCAAAGTCTTTGTGTATTCCCTGATTTAAAGTTATTTCCAAAGCATATTTTTTGAAAGGAAGTGAAAATGTAAAACCTGTATCAAAAGAAAATTCGGGGCTGCTTCTTCCAATTGTGTAGTCTATGCTGAAGGAATTGTTCCAGCTTGAATCCATTTTCCATAATTTGAAAGGGTAATCGTAGTCAAAATTTATTCCGAATTTTGTGTCGTATACATCCGGGTTATCTGTTTGAGGTTCAATGGAAAAATTTATGTCTGTGTTTAAAGTTTCCATTGTACCTAAGAAGTTAGTATCTTTTGCCTTTAGCTTTAATATAAAACCATCATTTGAATTGTATTTTGGGTAAGGAAGAGCCAGAAAATGTTTTGAATCTACAGTGGAAATATTTAATGTTATGCTGGTTATTTCTTCCGGATCTTTTTCGCCGTAAGAAACATTTACAATGGTTGTTGATAAATTCCTTTCGTTGTTGAACAAAAGCTGAATGTCCTTGATATATTTATGAAAATCTTCAAAGGATTCAAAAACTCTTGTTTTGTCAATTTCTACAGCTTTTTCCAAGGCATATTTTTTTGTAATTCCAATAATATCGTAGTTTACATAATCAATTCTATACCGTTCTGAATAGGAAAAATTTACGGTAAAAAGAGAAATAAAAAGCAGAAGCAGTTTTTTCATTTAGTAGGCACCTTTACCATTTAAAACAACATAAATGGTTTTTATGATAATCCAAATGTCAAGCCAGATAGACCAATTCTGGATGTAATATGAATCAAGAGTTATTCTTTCTTCGTATCCTGTATCGGATCTTCCAGAAATTTGCCACATGCCGCTTAACCCTGGCTGTACGCTGAGTATAAAATCTGCTTTGCTGCCGTATTTTGCAAGTTCCGGTCGGGTAACTGGCCGTGGTCCTATAAAACTCATTTCTCCAGTTAAAATATTAAAAAACTGAGGTATTTCATCTATGCTTGTTTTACGCAAAAATTTTCCGATTTTTGTTACACGGGGATCGTTTGTAAATTTTCTGTCTTTTTCCCATTCTGCCCGCATTTCCGGGTTTTCTGCAAGAATTTTTTCTAACTGTTTATCGGCATCTACTACCATGGAGCGGAATTTCCAGCATTTAAATTCTTTGCCGTTTTTTCCGATTCTTTTATGACCGTAAAATACAGGGCCCGGCCCCGAAAGTTTTATTAATAAACTTACAACAAGGACAAGCGGCAGAACGAAGGGACTTGAAACAAGAAGAATAAGTAAATCAACAGATCTTTTGATAAAAAGTGAGAATTTTTTTGTAAGGTTGTTTGTTGAAGAGTAAACTAAAATACCGCCAAAATCCCTTATGTTTGTTGAAATGGAATTTATGTCCTGAGGTTTTGGAATTGAAATTGAATAGCGGAATGCATTTGTAATTTCTGCCGGATCTGAACGCCAGTTGCAGATAATGGCAACTTTTATTCTTGTGTCGCTAACTATTTTTTTTATTTCGTTTGTAGGGGGAAATACAGGAATTCCACAGTAAGATGAAGGCTGTGAAGCATCTTCTTTTATGATTAGCGCTGGTTTATAACCTAAGTCTGGTCGTTTTAAAAGACGGTCAATAATAAAATCGGCACTGTTTCCGTTTGTAAAAATTATTGCAGGAACACCGTATAATTTTGATTTTGAAAGAACATGGCGCGCAACTTCCCTTCCGGAAGGAAGAAGCACTAAGGCAATAGGAACAGCAAGAATAAGGGCTACTACAAGGGGAAGTTTTTCATCAGCATCTTCTACAGTAATGGAAAGGGCAATGCCTACAAATATAAAAAAGGAACATATACTGAATTTTTTAACTTCATCGGCAGGAGGCAGGGAAATGCCTGGATAAAGCCCTGCTGCATAAAATACAACAAGTGTGGGAGGAAGGTAAATCCAGTATTCAACAAAGGAACGGAAATTTATCCATGAATGGTTGATAAGATTTATTATGAAAAAAGAAGTTCCAATGGACAGCATTACCATAAGACAGTCACTAAGCATTAAGGCAATACCGGAGGTAAAAGAACTGGTTTTTCTGTATTTATTTTTAAAAAAAACATTAAATTCGTTTTCAGTCATTGTACCCTTAATTTTAACACAATTTTTATAAATAGTCTATTTGCCTGACTTATTTTGCTTCCAGTATTTTTTTCATGCATTTATATTTTTTTCTGCGGTTTTTAATTGCCTAAAAAAAATAAAAAAACTATCATTTACTGTTATGAGAGCTACTTGCGTAAAAATATATACAGATAATTTAAGGCATAACCTTAAGTTAATCAGACAAAAGATAGAAAAAAATGCAAAAATGTGCGTGGCTGTAAAAGCTGATGCTTATGGACACGGTGCTGTTGAGTGTTCGAAAATTGCCGTTGAATGTGGTGCCGATTTTCTTGCAGTTGCCTGTGTTTCCGAAGGAATTCAACTGAGGATGGCAGGAATAAAAGTTCCTGTTCTTGTTTTAAGCCTTTGCATTCCTGACGAAATGAAAGAACTTATTTCATACAGCCTTACACCCCTTGTTTTTGACAGTGAATATATCCATCTTCTTGACAGAAAATGTGCTGAACTTAATGTAAAAGATTTTCCTGTTCACCTTGCTGTTGATACAGGAATGGGCAGAATTGGCTGTATTCCTGAAGAGGCTGGAAAAATTGCAAAAATTATTGATGAGTGTTCCTGCCTTAAACTTGAAGGAACTTGTACCCATTTTGCAGTTGCCGATTCCTTAAAGGCAGAGGACATTGAATATACAGAAAAACAGTTCAGTCTTTTCCTTGAAAGCATTGAAAATATAAAAAACGAAGGAATTAATCCTGGAATAAGGCACTGTGCAAATTCAGCACTTACTTTAACGAAAAAAGACATGCACCTTGATATGTGCCGGCCGGGAATTATAACTTACGGATATTTTCCCGGAGATTTATCGGAATCTTTTTTTACTGAAAAAGGTGAAACTGTTGATTTAAAACCTGTTATGGCTTTTATTTCTCAAGTTGTTGCCATAAGGGATTTTGATAAAGGAAAAAGCGTTTCTTACGGCAGGCTATGGTCATCTTCAAAAAAAACGAGGGTTGCTGTAATTCCTGCAGGATATGCAGATGGTTTTTTGCGCAGATTTAATCAGAATGGCAGGGAATTTCAAGTTTCTATAGGCGGCAGAGCATACGATTTGTGTGGCAGAATATGTATGGATCAAGCCATGATTGAAATAGGTTTCGATGAAAATATACATAGATGGGATGAAGTTGTAATTTTTGGCCCGAAGGAATCTGGTGCTGTTCTTACGGCTCAGGACATAGCAGAAAAAACAGATACAATTTCCTACGAGATAACATGCGGTGTGTCGAAAATGCGTGTTCCGAAAATTTTTATATAGATTGCAAATCCTTTTACCTTATTTTTGAGCAGGCTTCAATTTTTTCCAGTATAACTTCTGCTGATTTTTTATACGAATATTTTTGAGGAAGTTTGTCTGTGTCTATTTTGCAGATGTTTTTTTCTGCCTGCAAAAGTTTTTCGGAAAGTTCATCTTTATCGCCGGCCTTAAAAAATGTAACTGGAAACCCGTCGTAAATTTCTTTAAAAACAGGAATATCTGATATAATGGCTGGAGTTCCAAGGTACAGTGATTCAAGAGGCGGCATTCCGAATCCTTCGTACAGGGACGGCTGAACTAAAGCCAGTGCATTTTTATACAGTTGCCTTAAAGTTGAATTT
>CAMAFU010000128.1 GCA_945833725.1 uncultured Treponema sp. | reverse complement strand
TTGTGTGCCAAAGAGAAAAAAAAGTAATTTTCAGGGCAGAAAATCCGTCTGGCTTGCAAAAACTTACTGAAAAAATTCAATTTGCTGCAAAATATGATTTTTTCTTGCTAAAAACTTGCATTTTCTTGCAAAATCTTGCTGAATGTGACTAAAATCCTGCATTTTATGACTAAAAATGGCAGAATCTGTTAAAAAAATTTTGTTTCTTGCTATTTCCTGCATTTTCAAGCAAAAAATTGCAAAAAAATTCAAAAACTTGCACAGAGAAAAATAAGAGCATTAAAAAAAAGAGAAAAAAAAACAATGTTTTAACTATTTTTGTTTTCAAGAATGCGGGCAAATTCTTTTTGAATGGCTGGAATAATATTTTCAAGTTTTCCTTGAACACTCATTCCTGCTGCATTTTTATGTCCGCCACCGCCGAATTTTTGAGCAACGGTACTTACATCAATTTTGTCTTTTGAACGGAAACCTGCCGTACATGTATATTCTGTATCCTGTCGGGCAAAAACTACAGCTTCCACGCCTTCCGTAGATAAAAACAAAGTGTAAAGGGCATCACTGTCCCTACCGTTTAATCCGTATTTTTTTGTATCTTCCAGAGTTTCCCATGTAATTACAAGTTTACCGTTAAAGTATTTTTCGGCTCGTGTTAAAAGAACTCCCAGAAGTTTTCTTGTACTGTAAGGGTGTCCGCCTGTAATTTTATCGTGAATTTTTCTTGGGTTTACTCCGCATTTTACAAGCCTTGCCGTCTGGAGAAAAACTTCTTCGGAAGATTCGTCAAGAAACTTAAAATAATTTGTGTCTGTTGCCTGCCCGAAAAATATATATTCTGCGACAGTTTTATCAATTTCTACAGGCATTTTTTCAAAAATCTGCTGAACAATAGAGCAGGTGGCAGGAGAAGATGAATCAATTATTGAATTTTCTGTTTCCTGAGAGGTTTTGTGATGGTCGATAATGAATGTATCAAGGGAAGATAAGTCTTCTTCAAGTTCGCCCAGTCTTTTAATTTCTGAACAGTCCAGCATTATAAGCGCACTTTTTTTTCTTTCCGGTTCACTTAAAAATTGTGGAATATTAGTGAAAAACTCGGCTTTATCCGAAATTTCTGACTTTTTAAATGGACCTGCATTTACAAGCTGAAATTCTTTTCCAAAAGATTCAATCAACTTTGAAAATGCAAGACAACTGTAAACACAGTCACCGTCCGGGTCTTTATGGCCTGCAATGTAAAAAAAATCATGGGCATAAATAAAGTTTTTCAGTGTTTCAATTTTTTTGTCAGAAATAATTTGCATAGTGTTTCCTGTTTGTATCAGATGAATTTTTATATTTTTTTGCCGGCCGTTTACCTGAAAAGTCAAAAAAAATCCGGATTCCAAACAAAAATTGAAAACCGGACTTTCCCTGATTAAGAGAAAAACTTAAAATTAGTAAACAATATCTAAGGTTTCTTTGTCGGGATTTACAGAAACATTACTATCGGCAACACCCCAAACTGCAGCATCCCTACTTACAGGAACAGTAAGAACTACATGAGAAAACTCACCGTTTCTGTAAAAAACAGTCATGTAAGAAGACATTCCTTTCTGTAAAGGCCTGAATTGAAGTTTTTTCGGAGACTGGTCGTACCATTTTTTTGGAATATCAATGGAGCCTATTTCCCTGTGTCCTTTTGAATACATAACGATGTATGCATCTTTCTGGTCTAATATTTTGTAGATTGTGACATTTCTGTATGTCATCTGTGATTCCTGATAGGGATACTTGTATTCCCTCTCTTCAGCGACAAGAGAAGATGCAGAAAATAAAGAAAACAGCACTGCACAAATAGAAAATAGAAGTGATTTTCGCATTTAATTATGTCTCCCATAAAAAATCAATTAAGAAACTTAATTTCAAAATGATTTTTTACTCTGTTTCGTATAAAGAAACAACAGTTTGTTTAGAGTCTGCAACGCAAACCTATAAAGATAAAACCAACCTTTGAGCCGGTTTGTATCGTGCAAATTTCTTTTCGGGCTTAAGAAACAGTAAAATAATGGAAACAGAACATAAAACTAGATTAAAGCCAGCATAATTGCTTTAATCGTGTGCTTTCTGTTTTCTGCTTCATCCCAAATTTTACTGGCAGGGCTTTCAAAAACATCTTCTGTAACTTCCTGACCAAGAACAGCCGGAAGGCAGTGCATGAATATTGTACTGTCTTTACCTGTGGAAGCCATAAGTTCCTTATTTACCTGATAAGGTTCAAGTAAACGAATCCTTTCATTTTTGAGGGATTCTTCGCCCATGGAAACCCATACATCAGTATAAAGGCAATCTGAACCTTTTACAACTGAAATATCATCGGAAATTTGAATTTTTGCTCCGCTTTTTTCTGCAAACGGACGGCACAAGTCCTGAATGTCTTTCGGCGGAAAAAGTTCTTTTGGAGAAAAAATTGCAAAATCGATTCCCAATTTTGCAGAAATTATCATAAGGGAACGGGCTACATTATTTCTTCCGTCACCGCAGAAAGTCCACTTTAATCCCTTTAGTTTTCCAAAAGTTTCTTTTAATGTCATAATGTCCGCAAGAACCTGCGTAGGATGAAAATCGTCCGTTAAACCGTTTATTACAGGAATTCCAGAATATTTTGCCAGCATTTCAACATGCTCTTGTTTGAAACCTCTGAATTCGATGGCACTGAACATTCTTCCAAGTACTCTTGCTGTGTCCTGTACTGTTTCTTTTCCGCCAAGCTGAATATCCTGAGTAGACATGAATACAGGATGACCGCCTTCTTCTCCAAAAGCTGTTTCAAAAGAAGATCTGGTGCGGGTAGAGCGCTTTTCAAATATTAAAGCGATTGTCTTTCCTAAAAAGCGCTGGTGAATTTCACCTTTATGAGACTGTTTTTTTACAAGAAAAGCATAATCAAGAATCTGGAGAATTTCCTCCGGCTCCCAATCAATCCAGGATAAAAGCGAGCGGCCCTTAAAAGGTGTTTTGAATTTTTCTGCCCTCATTTCTGTTCCTCCGCAAAAAAAAGAGTACTTGGTCATTATAGACTTTCTTCGAAAAAAAATAAACGCTAGCCATTGCTGACTAGCGTTAAAAGTAGGGGCAATAGGACTTGAACCTATGACATACGGAATATGAGTCCGGTGTTCTACCAGCTGGACTATGCCCCCATGAAGTATTGATATTCTATCTGTAATAAAAAAAATGGTCAATAGGTAAAAAGTGTTTTTTATGAATTTTCTGAAGTTTTTTGATAGAAATTAACAATGGAACGACCGTATATTCTTTTGTCTTTTAAAACAAGGCTGCCTATTCTGTCTGGCAGTGCATCCTCTTCCGGGTAGTGAATTAAAACTGTCCCGTTTGGGGTTAGAAGATTATTTTTATCAACTGTTTTTAATAAATCAAGACGGTATTTATACGGAAAGGGCGGGTCAAAAAAAATAAAGTCGAAAGTATCTTTACAGCGTTTTAAAAAAAGTTCTACTGCCATAAAGTGACAGCCGATTTTTACATCAAGTTCTTTTTCTGTTATGGATACATTGTCCAAAATTGTTTTTATTTTTATTCTGTCTTTTTCGCAAAGCTGAACGGACTTTGCACCACGGCTTGCAGCCTCAATGGCAACAGTTCCAGAACCGCTGAACAGATCTAGCCAGCTTTTTCCTTCGAGATTTCCGATTATTGCAAAAACCGATTCCCTCATTCTATCCATTGCCGGTCGTATTATTCCATCGGGACATTTTATGTTACGACCCTTTAGTTTTCCGCCTGTTATACGCATTTATTTCTCCAGAATATTTAGTTAATTTAGTTTTAATTAGTTGGAGCCGGTGTTTAAAGCCCAGTAATAGTTGTCTTTTGGAATACGCCTATTGTTACGGGCAAAATCAAAGGCCGACATTCCGTTTTCTGTTCGGTATCCTGTTTTTGCTCCGTTGTCGAGCAGAAATTTTATAGTTGAAGTTGATTTATTTGTTTCTGCAGCATACATTAAAGGTGTTTTTCCGTTATATGATGAATTTATGTTAAGTCCTTTTTTTAAGAATAATTTTAAAGTTTCAGCAGAAGCTTCCTGAATTACGGCATTTATAAATGTGTTTCTTACTTCGGATTCTGAAACTGAATATAAATTCAGCAGTTCTTTTGTTATTTCGGAGTTTTTGTTATATGAGGCAGCTAAAGAAAGGGGACTTATTCCGTAATTGTTTTTTATTTTTGCATCGGCACCGTTTTTTAGCAGGGACTGCAGTATTTCAATTTTGCTGCAGAATCTGGAAGCAAACATAATGGCAGTCCAGCCGTCTTTATCCTGAATGTTCATGGAGCAGTCTGAGTAAATAAGATTTTCCAGAGTTTCCAGATCACCTTCTTTTGCTGCTTTCATAAGTTTTGTTCTGCCGTATTCGTCCTGTGCATCTGGATTTTCAATGTATATATGGTTTGGATCAAAATTTCTGTCCTGTTGAACTGGCTCTTCTCTTTCATCAAGTTTTGCATAGTCAAAAAGGTATGTTTTTTTAAAAGGTTCTGGTGGAACAGGTTTTTTTGCAGAAGAAGCCGGAATTGAGTCTGTAGAAGATTCCTTTTGGACTGTGGTAGAAGGCGATAGTGGTTTTTCTTTGCTGTAATTTTCTTTTTGAGGTAAATCTTCTTTTTTATCTTGACCGGCTTTATTGGAATTGTCCAGCTGAGAGCCTGTAACTACTGTAACAAAATTGCCGGCGATTGATGATTTTTTTACGGATTCTGGTTCCTGTAAAGATTCAGTTTGTTCAGGCTTTACGGAAGGCAGACGGTATGGTTCTTCAGTATTTTGCGGAAGGGAATTTTTGTCTTTATCATTTTCGGCTTCAGTACTTTGATTTTTTTGTTCATCGGACTGTTGCTCCTTGTTTTCGACAAGATCTTCCTGATTGGAAATTTCCTGTTTTTCATTTAGAGTTTTTGATTCTGTTTCTGATTGTTCCTGTTCTATGTTTTCTTCTGCTTTATCTGAATTTTTTACCGGTTTTTCTTTTTTTTGAGGCTCCGGACATATTTTTTCTAGGGCAGAAAGTATGGGCTTTGGATTTTTGTTTAGCCGTGCATAATCAAATGCAGTGTTTCCACTTTTGTCTTTTTTTGTTATGCGGTTTTTTCTTGTAAATGAAAAAGGAGCATTATGTTTTACGAGCTGTTCGAGAACTTTTGGATCTGATGTATATTCTGCCGACCACATTATTGCAGTAGCACCGTTTTTGTCTTTTAATGTGGGATCAGCACCATATTTAAGGAGAAGTTCGATCATGGCTGTGTCTCTGTTTTTTTTGACGGCAGCCATAAGAAGCGTTTCTTTGTCTTTTCCCCGTCGGACATTAATGCTGTCTTTGTTTTTTTTGATTATTTTTTTTGCTGCTTCTGGTTCACCGGTTTCTACAATATTAAAAAGCTGGTCGCTTCTTCCAGCACTGTGAACTGAAAGGCAGGCAGATAGTGCAAGAATTATAAACAGAATGGATTTTTTATGTTTGATGCTCATTTTTTAATTATAATGTTCCATCTCTCTCTAAGCAAGGCTGATTAGTCGGGGGAAACGGATTTTTAAACAGGCGATTTTGATTTCTTATGATTTTTTTATATTTTTAACAAACGGATTTGCTCAGAACTAACGTTCTTCGCGTTTGGGGGAGTGGCATTAGATGCGGACAAATCTGGTTGTTTTTTTGAAAGTGGTCAGGGGGCGTTTAAATATTATAAATTTACAAAATGCGGATTTTATTGTAATATCTCGGAAATAATTTTGAGGTGTTTTATGGGGTTTGAATTTTCTGGAAATTTA
>CAMAFU010000127.1 GCA_945833725.1 uncultured Treponema sp. | reverse complement strand
GGCGCACTATTTCCAGAAATCTTTTGTAAAAAGGATAATCAGATTGTATATTTCCAGACGGCCGGCAATCATCATAAAGCTGAAAATCCACTTTAAGAAAGTCGGTATCCACCCGTAGTCGGCAAACGGACCGAAGGCAGGGCCGATGTTTCCCAGCATGGAAAGGCTTGCCGTAAAGGATTCAAAAAGCGGAATTCCGCCCAGGGTTGCGGCAAATGTTGAAATAAAGGCAAGGCAAAAATACACGAACACAAAAGAGGCAATGTTCAAAACCAAATCTTCCCGGCCGGCAGAACCGTTTACCCGCACCGTAAAAACTCCGTGGGGATGAATCATCTTGAGCATTTCGACCCGGGCTTTTTTTGCAAGGATTACCCAGCGGATAACCTTAAAGCTTCCTGCAGTTGAACCGGAACATCCGCCAATAAAAAACAGCAGGAAGATAAAAAACTGGCTTACAGACGGCCACTGCAAAAAATCCGCCGTAACAAAGCCGGTGGTGGTCATTATGGAAGCAACCTGAAAAGAGGCGTATCTTAAGGCTTTTTCAAAACCTCCGTAATATCTTACAAGAGAAAGGGCAAGGCAGATTATTACAGTTACAAAAATCGAAATATACGCCTTAAACTCGCTGTTGTTCTTTAATTCGCTGAATTTTCTTGTAATGGCATAAAAATACAGGCTGAAATTTACCCCGGCCAGAAACATAAAAACCGTGCAGACTATTTCCGCAGAAAGGGAATTAAAGCCGCCGATGCTTGCATTTTTTGAACTGAATCCGCCTGTTCCCAGGGTTGAAAAAGTGTGGGAAAGGGCATCTACAAAATCCATTCCGCAGAACATAAGGATAACTGTCTGCAAAATTGTAAGTGCAAGGTAAATTCCCCACAGGGCTTTTGCAGTATTTGCCATTTTCGGAGTAATTTTGCCTTTTTCAGGCCCGGTGGATTCCGCCTTTACCAGGGCAAAACCGCCTACGCCAAGCAAAGGAAGCACCGCTGTTGTAAGGGCGATTATTCCCATGCCGCCAAGCCAGTGCATTTCCATACGCCACAAATTTACAGAGCGGGGAAGAATTTCCACATCTGCAAGGACTGTGGCTCCCGTTGTGGTAAAACCGCTTACTGCCTCAAAAACCGCACTGGTAAAGTCGCCAATCCAGCCACCGGCATAAAGAGGAATGGCACCAAAAAAACTTATGGCAATCCAGGCAAAACTTACAAAAACAAAAACAGACTTTGTTCCCAGTTTTACAGGAGTTTTTTTGCCGGGAAAATAAAAAGCCGCTCCAAAAATCCATGAGGCAGCCATTGGAATTAAAAAGGGAAGAATTGCGCTGTATTCACCGTAAAAAAAAGCCACAGCAACTGGAAGCAGGAAGGATGTTCCAATTATGGAAAGAATTATTGCAAAAATCCTTACAAAAACAAAAATCGTCTGCATTTACTGTTCCGCTCCGAATTTTTCAAGGACATGCTGGCTTTCTTCTGCCTTTACAATCATTACAACTTCGTCCCCTGTTTCAAGTTTTGTGCTTCCTATGGGAATAAAATTTTCGTCTGTACCGTTTTTTTGAATCATCATTACAAGGAACCTGCCGTTTTCCGCAATGTCCCGGAGCTGGCAGCCGTTTACAGGGCTTTTCTGATGAATTTTTATTTCCATTATTTCCAAAGAACCGTCATTGACTGTATGCACGCCGGTTACAGTTTTGCCTTTTAAGTGACTCATAATGGAATCTACAACTGTGTCCCGGACAGGAACTGCAACTTCTATGCCGATTTTCCGGGCGATTTCTCCGAAGGCGTTGTTCTGCACAAGGGCAATGCTGTTTTTTATGCCGATGGATTCAAAGTAGGCGGCCATGACGATGTTCAGCTCGTAATTTGGAGTGGTACAGATTGCAAGGTCGTATTTGTCTATACCTTCTTCTTCCACAAAACTTTCTTCCGTTGCATCGGCACAAAAAACCTTTATCTTGGAAAATTTTTCTGCTGCAGCTTTTGCAAGATTTTCGTCTGTGTCGATTATGCAGAATTCTCTGGTAGGGTTTCCTTCTTTTTTTAAAAACCGGGTGATGAAATTTGATTTGCGCTCAATCATCTTTTCGGCAACAATGGTTCCAACCCTGCCGGCTCCGATGATTGCAATTTTTTTTATTTCTTTAAGGTTTGAACCGCACAGTTTTAAAAATTCCGAAATGTCCTGTTTTAAAACCAAAACTCCTATACAGTCTTCTGCCTTAAAGACAGTTTCTCCGCTGGGAAGTTTTGTTTCGCCACGGCTTTCGATGTAAGCAACAAGAGCCGGTCTGTCGGTAATTTTCCTTAAGCTTGTTACTTTCTGGTTTTCCAGGCGGCTGCCTTTTTCCACAGTTATTCTTATAAGTTCGTAGTCGCTGCCAAAAGGCATTACATCCGTTACGGCTCCGTGATTTGCTGCATTTGCTATGGCTTCGGCGGCCTCTACATCCGGGTGAATCATATAGTCTACTCCGTAAATTGGCCGGAGGTTTTTTGCTTTTTGAACAGAGGTGTCTACATAATATGCGTAATTGCGGACACGGGCAATTTTTGTAATGTCTGGATAGACGGCATCGGCAAGGGAACATGTAATCATGTTTACTTCGTCGCTGGATGTAACGCACACAAGGGCATCTGCATTTTTTATGCCGGCTTCTTCCAGCACATCAAGGTTGTTGCCTTCTGCCTTTATTACCTTGCAGTCAAGATTATTGAAAGCGTGCCTTACGACACCGTCGTCGTTATCGATTAAAACAACATCATTTTTACCGTTTACAAGCCTTTTTGCCAGCTGAATTCCGGTAAAACCTGCACCAACAATTACGATTTTCATAATTTGATTATACAATAAAAAGACATGTAATCAATAAGCCGGGATTAAATGCGTAAGGGGGTGGAAGAGCGGGAACCGTCCGCCAAAGGCGGATGAAGCGGTAGCGGAACTCTGGAACACCCGACCCGCATTGCAGCAAAGCGAAAATGAGGGATACGCCCAGAAGTGTAAAAGTGGATATTGACAGTTTTACATATTTTGTCATATTGTCAGTTAATACGGATAAAAATATGAATATTTTAAAAAAAATTTATTGCCGGGCGTTTCAGGTTTGTTTTAGAATTGCCCTTCCTTTTCTTCCTTACAGGCAGCCGAAAATAATTTCTTCTATAGAAGAGTTGCCTTCTGTGCTTTCGGAACAAAAAATTAAAAAAGTTCTTCTTATTACCGATTCTCAGCTTAGGGGACTTACTTCGTCGCTGGAGGAACTTTTGCCTGAATGTGGAATTGAATGTGCCGTGTACGACAAAACTAAACCTAATCCGACGGTTTCTAATGTGGAAGAAGCTTTTGAATGTTACAGAAGTCAGAACTGTCAGGCTCTTATTGCTTTTGGAGGCGGTTCTTCTATGGACTGTGCCAAGGCTGTGGGGGTAAAGACCGTTCATCCAAAAAAGAACCTTTCCCAGCTTAAAGGCATTTTAAAAGTCAGAAAAAAACTTCCGTTTATTGCGGCAATTCCTACAACTGCCGGTACAGGAAGCGAAGTTACTCTGGCTGCCGTAATTACCGACGATAAAACCCGTTATAAATATCCCATAAACGATTTTCCTCTTATTCCAAAAGTTGCTGTTCTTGACCCTAAAGTAACATTTACGCTTCCAAAATCCCTTACGGCAACAACTGGAATGGATGCCCTTACTCATGCGGTAGAAGCGTACATCGGGCGTTCTACAACAAAACAAACAAGGCTGTGGGCTGTTCAGGCCGTAAAACTTATTTTTGAAAACATTGAAACGGCGTACAACAACGGTTACAGCGAAAAAGCCAGAAGAAACATGCTTATTGCATCAAATATGGCGGGCAATGCCTTTTCCCGCTCCTATGTAGGTTATGTTCATGCGGTGGCTCATTCTTTGGGAGGGGCTTATAATATTCCTCACGGATTGGCAAATTCCGTTCTTCTTCCGGTTGTACTTGAAGCCTACGGAAACGCTGTTTACAAAAAACTAAAAAAGCTGGCTGTTGGAGCAGGATTGTGTTCAAAAACGGAAACAGAAGAAACTGCTGCCAGAAAATTCATCGGCAGAATTTATGAACTTAACGAAAAAATGGGAATTCCAAAAACATTAAAGGGCATAAAGGAAGAAGACATTCCTCTTCTTGCAAAACGAGCCGACAAAGAAGCAAATCCCCTTTATCCTGTTCCTGTTGAATGGAATGCCCGGGAACTGGAAAAATTTTATTACGAGGTAAAGGAAAAATGACTGAAGAACAGATAAAATCAATTATAGAAAACCAGAGGCAGTTTTTTAAAACAAATGCAACTCTGCCGGTCAATTTTAGAATTGAAGCGCTAAAAAAACTTTATCAGGAAGTAAAAAATAGCTGTGAAGAAATATGTAGCGCCCTTACAAAGGATTTAGGCAAAAGTGCTACAGAAGGTTTTATGTGCGAAGTGGGACTTGTTCTTACAGAAATTTCCTACATGATAAAGCACACAAAAAACTTTGCAAAAGACAAAAAAGTTTCAACGCCGCTTTCCAATTTTGCCGCAAAAAGTTTTGTAAAAAGTTCTCCCTACGGTTCTGTTTTAATAATGAGTCCATGGAATTATCCGTTTCTTCTTACAATGGATCCCCTTGTTGATGCAATAGCCGCAGGAAATGTATGTATATTAAAGCCTAGCGCTTACTCTCCGGAAACAAGCAGAATAATCGAAAAAATAATTTCCCGGTGCTTTAAAAGCGAATATGTTTCCGTGGTAACTGGAGGAAGAGCAGAAAATTCCTGTTTGCTGGAACAGAAATTCGACTATATTTTCTTTACAGGAAGTCAGGTTGTGGGAAAGGAAGTTTTGCGTCATGCTGCAGAACATTTAACTCCCGTAACACTAGAATTAGGCGGAAAATCTCCCTGCATCATAGACAGCAGTGCAAAAGCAAGCCTTGCGGCAAAACGGATTGTATGGGGAAAATTCCTGAACTGCGGACAAACTTGCGTGGCTCCAGACTATATTCTCTGTCATTCATCAGTAAAAAATGAATTTCTGGCTGCCGTAAAAAGCGAAATAAAGGCACAGTTTGGCGAAAATCCCCTTGCAAACGAAAATTACGGAAAAATAATAAACCAAAAACACTTTGAAAGACTTGTAAATCTTATGCAAAAAGAAAAGGTTATTGTGGGAGGAAAGTCAGATTCTGCTTCTTTAAAAATTGAGCCTACAGTTATGGACGGGGTTACATGGCAAGATCCTGTAATGCAGGAAGAAATTTTCGGACCCGTTCTTCCAGTTTTAACATTTAATTCAAACGAACAAATATACGGAATGCTTTCAGAAAAACAAAAACCGCTGGCTTTTTACATTTATACACAGAATAAAAAACTTGCAGAAAAACTTACGGCGGAATTCAGTTTTGGCGGAGGCTGCATAAACGACTGCATAATACATCTGGCAACAAACAATATGGGGTTCGGCGGAGTAGGCGAAAGCGGAATGGGAGCTTATCACGGAAAAATCGGATTCGACACATTTTCCCACAAAAAAAGCATTGTAGACAAAAAAACTTGGATCGACCTGTTCCTGCGCTACCAGCCTTACTCAAAATTAAAAGAAAAAATCCTGCACATATTCTTAAAATAAAAACGGGCGTTCGCCGCAACCTGCGGTTGCTTACCGAGTTTGCTTTGCAAACTCGCTACGTCGGGTCTTCCGCCGTTCCGCTTACGCTCCATTCCACCGCTACGCTTTGGAACAGCTTCGCTGGGGCTCCATAGCCGAACGCATGGGCAAAATCAAGGGTGAGGCAGAAGTTCCCCGGGAAATTGAAAAGCAGA